>CAYRPF010000001.1:0-24720 GCA_964426185.1 uncultured archaeon
AGATGGAATAAAAAAAAGGAGTATCCAAATTGATCCTTGAATTTTGAAATTCATCGAAATATCCAATATTATCCTTTTTAACAATGTGAAAATTTAAAAGTTTCAATGGCGAACAATTATGTATGACGAAGGACAGAATTTTTGATATCAGTTCGCGTGAAATTATTTCTCGAGTTCCCTCTTCCATTCAAAATGCGGAGCTTTTTGACTGTCATATGCACACTTTTGATTATGAATGTGTTCCAGATAATTTTTTTCCCAAGTGGTTAATGAGTTTTGCAAAAAATCATCTTTCTGTATTTATAAAAATAATGAAAAAGTTATCGCGGAGATGGGAAGATTCCAAATTGAAACGAATGGCAACTTTTGCCAGTGCTTTTAATAAAACACAGTTAGAAATCCTTGATTCATTATATAAGGAAGTAAATCAGAAACTTGGGCTTAAAAACATGCATTACCTGATTCTCATGATGGATATGAACTTTATGGATCGAGGAAATTGCCCAAAATCCTTAAGAACCCAGCTTCAAGAATTGATTCAAATTCGAACCATGCCAAAATATCAAAACCTTATTTATCCATTTTTAGCTGTAGATCCTCGAAGAGAAATCAAAGAATCCGAGCCAAATTTGAAACTTTTACCCCTTTTTGATGATTTTAAGAACGATATTTTCGGATTGAAACTTTACTGCGGATTGGGTTATTTTCCAGTGGGAAAATGTGAAGGAATAGATAAATTAAAGAGGGATTTACAACAACATCCAAGAAAATTCAACAGATTTGAACGCAAAGTAGCAGAAGAAATTATCGCTGAGTCCGAAATCATGGATATGGTCTATAAAATTGCTAATGATCGAAAATTACCAATAATCACACACTGTGGTATCTATAATGCTGTATATACTAATATGCCTCGCCGAAAGATGATTACCAAAATAAAAATCGGAATTAAGTATTTATGGGATAAACACACTTTCGAAGAAGTAGGGTTAGTTCCCAGTAAACGCCGATTCTTTCAAAATTTCACCCGTACCCATTATTGGAAGAAAAAGAGATATCTGGCAAATTTCTTTTTCCTCCCACAAAATTATCGTTCTGTGTTAAAGAATTATCCAAACTTAAAACTTTGTTTCGGCCATTTTGGCGGCCAAGATGAATGGGATCGTCACTTTGGGCATCTTCCAGCCAAAGGAAGGAAGCATTTCTTTAAGCCCAAACAGGATTGGATGTTGACAATTATTGAATTGATGAGAGAATTTGATAATGCTTACGCAGATTTGGCATATAATATGTGCTTTACCCAATTATACGCGGATTTAAACGATCTTTTGAGCAATACTGATATTGGAGATAGAATATTATATGCGACAGATTATTTCTTCAACGAAGGAGAGCAATCTGCTTTCCAATACAATCAAAATATCATAAATAGGATGAAAGAATCTATGTTTCTTCAAATTGCACAGAAAAATCCTAAGAAATTTCTGTTTGGATAATAACATTTTAAGAAAGAAAAAGTTAAAAATTAAATTATTCACCTAAATCTACCAGTGGAATTCTTTCAGTGGTGACTTTATCCTTGGTGATCACCATGATATCCATTGCATTTCCTGCCATGGCATCACGTTTCACAGCATTGCGCATAACTTTTTTCATCAATTCTGTCCCCTTTTTTACTGTCAAATCGGGGGAATATTCTGCTTCTAGTATGCCTACTGCGAACGTAGCTGATGAACCTGCTACACCGTATTCTTCTTCTGATAGAGAACCGATTGCATCCATGGTAAATACTGCAGGACCTTTCTCATCTACACCCCCAACTAACACGTTAGTGTATAAAGGAGCCATTTTTCGTTGGTATAGATAATTCGCCACGGTTTTCGCCATAGCTTTAACGGATATTTTATGATCTTCTCGGAGTTCATATATATTTGCTTGAGCTAACATTACTCGGCTGAGCGCTTGGAAGTCACCGATTAAACCATAACAACTCATCGCAACTCGGCCATCTTTGGTGATAGGGAAAATTTTTGCAACATTTTTATTATTTACAGTATAACCCCAAGTACTTCGGGTGTCATTGGCCAGAATTACGCCATCTTTGCACCGCATTGCTACTGCGCAAGCTCCAGGAATCCAGATTTGACTCATGATTTTTCAACTTTGGTAAGGTAAATTTTAACTATGTTAATGAACAATTGGAACCCTTTAATTTTTGTGGATTCATTAATTATTAATTGTGGATTCATTCACAGAAAATTCGCGAGACTCAAACATGTCAGGTATTCATATTTTTCAAAAATCTTTTAAGTACTTAACGAACCACGTTCGTTCTACTATAGAAAATTTAGATAGAAGCAAATTATTACGAATATTTGAAATTTTAATTCAAACTCGTAAAGATCAAGAAAGCAATATTAATCGCATGATAATTGTAGATGGACAAGGTCGCTCGCTTCAAAGTCTCCTACTTACTGAAGATTGTTTGGAACATAACGGTTTCAACATTATTTTACCTGTTTCAAATGCAAATTTACGACCTTGGAAAACCGGAGATGTTTTTATTTTTAATACAGGTTCTGGTTCTGGCTCTCCATTGACTCATGCACGCGCTGCGAAAGACAACGGATTACATGTAATTGGGATGAGTTATAATCCTGAAATGGGAAAAGAATTTGAAAATGTCCTCATTCTGCGCCGAACAGTTAACCGAAATAAACAATTGGCACCATTAGGCACCGAATTTGAAATTGCATCGGCAATAATTGGGGTTTGTTTAGCTTATTCCATAAAAGATACTGCTGAAGAGTCATTGCATGAATTTGAAAGAAGCACGAGTAAAATTATAAAATTGTATGAAGCAACTTATGATTATCTCGAAGAAGAAGTTGAATCTCTTATGGCTTTTATAAATATAATCAGCGAGTATGTTCCAGCCGAAAATCAAAATAAAGTTTATTTTTTGGGAGTTGGCCGTAATGAAATCATTAACCGTATAGCTGCTATTCGCTATGGACATTTACATAAAGAGCCCAGCTATGATATAACAGTAATATATGAAGGACATTGGGATCTACGGCAAAAAGATGATCTTGCCATAGTACTATCTGGATCTGGTGCGACTTCTCAAACTTTGACATTTGCAAATCAAGCCTTCATTTCTGGGATGCGAATTTTTGGAGTTACTTCATTCCAAGAATCTGATTTGGCTAATTTTACGAAACGGGTTGATGGATGTTTAGTTTTACCTGGTAGGGAAGATTTTGTGTCAATGTATAATCAACCGGTTCATAGACGCCATAACTACTTTCCAGCATTTGAATTGAATACTTATATTACTTTTGATGCATTACTAGCGCAAATTGCATATAATTTTAAAATAAAGGAAGAAGATATGAAAGCAAGTCATAGACCAAAAATTTTAGAGTAATTTTGGTAATATTATCTTTTTAATCATTTTTTTCTTTTTACTTAAATGTTATAAAGTTCGCACACTAACTTATGTAATATGGTACACCATAATTTATCTGAATTCGAGAGTATTGGAGAAAAATATGCTCATATTCTGTATTCTACTATGAAAATAAAAACCGTAGATGATTTTGAGCGATATTCTATCGAGGATATTCATAATAGAACAGATATAGATTTAGAACGAATTAAGCAATGGAAAGATCTAATTGATCTTTTTCGCGTGCCAAATTTAGGGGCGCGTGAGTGTGAACTGCTTTATTTTGCTAATATTAATTCGGTAGAAGAACTTTCTCATCGCCAATCCCTTCGTATATTTTATAAACTTCGAGAGATCGATGAAGAAACCCGTTTCATTGTACTCACATTTCCCTCATTTGCCCAAATTGACGATTGGATATTCTTTGCTAAACACATGAATAAACGCATAAAATACGGGTTGAATGTGCCCTTAATTCTGTTTCCCATGGTCAATTTAGATGTAGCCAGCGAATTTAAGAAGTTTAACATCTTTACCGTGGAACATTTATTAGAGAAAGTAGATCAAATTAACCATCTTCATCGAAAAGTGCATTTAAGAAAAAAAGATTATAAAATGTTTTTAGAAATGATAAATTTTATACGTATTCCAGGAATCGATATTAAAATAACGAATTTACTGTTCCAAGCAGGAATTGATAGTCTGGAAAAGTTCAAAAAACTATCGCCTGATGAAATTTTATCTCAAATTAATCAAATATCCGAAATTCCCGCTAATTTACGTAAAGAGTTAACTTCTGAAACTATAAAAGAGTTTCAAAAATATCAGGAAGGTGAATAATTATGGAACAAATGGATTGGATACTTTTAGGGATTTATGGATTTATTTTTCTGATTACTTTCTTAATCGGATTTTTTATGGTCAGGCATAATTTAGGAGAAATCAATCGAATTGAAAAAGAAAAGTTTGATCTGGGAGATTATGCCGCTATGATTGGATTTGGTGTAATGTTCGGGCTTTCTCTTTTGTTTATTTGTGATCTCACCTTAGAAGCCATACAGCCCGGAGTTTATTTTAGTGTAGCAAGTTATGTGTTAACAGCAATGTTAATAATATTGGTTATATACCCCCTTTGGGAAGCCATCTTTTTGGGGAGACCTACTAGTGATTCCGTTCATGATTTTCATAAATTTTTGGAATCAAAATTTTTAGATAAATTCAAAGGAAAAGCGGCTTATTTAATATCTTTTTTGATATTTATTGTAATTTACATCGTTCCAATATTCCTAATCTGGTATTTTTCTGCGATTTCTCTGGCTCAAGTCGCGTTCATGTGGTTTTTAGTCTTTCCACTTTTCTTTTTGAACTATTTCGCTTCCCAAGGTCAGGTGAGTGGAATTATTCAAGCAACATATCGTCGTAGTATTCCGAAGGAAGTTATTCACAATTCCAACCTGGGAAAAAGCAAATTGAAACAGATTATGAATATTCTTTTTATTTTAATTGCGTGGGCACCCTTTATCCTCTCCTTTTATAATTTTCTAAATCCGATTATCAAGGCGATCAAAGGATACACCTTTACTGAAAAGGATAAAATGATGGGATATGTATCGATCCTAACTACTGTGCCATTTGGAATCAAAGGATTCTTCCAAAAATTCTGGAATAAAAAAGCCAAGACCAAAACTATTGACTATCTATTTGGAGGATATATTTTTATTGCAATAGGAGTCAACATGTTGTTAAACTTTGTCCAAATTGAAAAGGGAGTTGTGGAATCAATTTTTACTTCCAATATATTGCTAAAACCAATCCAACCGATATTTGAAAATTATGGGATTTTAGTACCTTTGATTGTAATTCAATCATTTATCACCATTGTTTTTGGAACATATACGCTGTTGCAAGGAAATTCTGACTTTCATTCAGATATTAGGTTGCAAGCTACTGCCTTAGCCTACGGTGATTTTGCAATTGAAGAAATTATAAAATCAAGACAGTCAGAAATCGACCGCAAAAGCAGGAGTGAAAAAGATATTGAAAGGGATTTAGCCCATCAAGAAGAAAAGGCAGAAAATGGAATAAAAAAAACCAAAATAAGAAGTAAAAAAGAAAAAAATAAAGTAAAAGTAAAAATTAAACACGATATCCTTACGTTATACAAGTCACTACTTTTAGCGCCAGTTTATAGTGTTCATGGAGTTGATCTGAATGAACAGATAAGAATTAAAGCGGCACAATACTTGAACATGATAGCTGTAGAAGATAAAAACGAAGCAGAAAAAATTGTGTCTTTTGTTTTCGTTACATGCTTAAATGAAGAGAAAAAGCAGATCAACAATCATGATATTTTCAATAGTAAAGAAGCTCTTGAACTTTTAGGTGAAATTGGAACCATATATCCAGAAATCGTGCTAGAACGCCTTATCAAAGCACTTTCTTATAGTGATATTCGAACCCAGCGCAATATTTTAGATGCATTAGGAGATATTGGAGAAACTAAAGAAAATCTACTGTTAATATTAGAAAAAATCAAACCCTTATTGATTGACCAAAGAACTGAGGTCAGAACTGCCGCGTTCCAAGCAATTACAGAAATGATTCTGGAGGGGCAAAACCAAGATGAAGCCTTTGTCCAAGAGATTCTGAAAGTAATTTATTCCATTCTGAAAGAAGAATACAGAAATCCAGAAGCAATTGACTCAGCATTCGAAGCTTTAGTCCAAATGAGTGCAAAAATTGCAGATAATCTCTCCATTGATAAAATTGTGCCATTTCTGGATTACAATGAAGGTTCTGATGAAGAAACTATCGAGTACATATTGCAAAATGCAATTATAGTGCTTTCTTACATGGTTTATTACAACATCGATTCTTTTCCCTTGGAAAAAGTTAGATCCTTTTTAAAAGATGACCGAGCCTTTTTACGGTATGCTGCCGCCGATGCAGTAGGAAATTACATTTTAAAAGGCCCGAAGGAGGCGAAAGAGGAAATCTTAGTGGATCTAATGATTTTGGCGCTACATGATCCCGATATAGATGTAGTTCAAATGTGTGCCGAAAGTATTGCGGAATTTCTTATTATGAATAAGGGATATGAACCAATCATTGATGGAAAAAGAATCTCGATCATTGATTATTTCACCCATGCTATGACCTCTTCTGACACCAGTGTAGCAGAAAACGCTTCAGAATCTTTGAAATTAATCTCCCCTATGTATGATGATGTTAACATATACCCTCAACTCGAAATATATCTGAAAGGAGAAAATTTGGAATTAATCAGGAATTGTTTGCATGTAATTGCACTATCCGATAGTGAAGAGCATAAAAGCGCGGACTTAAACCTTCTATATCAATTAAGCCGACATCATGATGCTAGCATTCGGGATAAAGCAGTATTCACCTTGGGAATGATTGCGGAAGATCGACCGGAGATTGACGAAAATGTATTGTTCGAGCGTTTAGATGATGAGGATCCTCAAGTTCGCCAAGAAGCAATCTTTTCATTGGGGAAAATTGGAATTCAAAAACCATTGGTTGTTACCACAGAATTAATTCAACGTTATTTCCAATTGGATAAGGAATCGGAAAAATTTGTTTCTGAAATCGAACTCTATGCGGAATCTTTAGGCGTAATCGGAGCACATCATCCTTCCAACGAAATTGTGATCTCTCTTCAAGCCACTTTGATGGGAGACACCAATGTATTCGCTAAAGATGTAATTGCCCGAGCTTTAGGTGCAATAGGGAATGGAATGATAAAATCTGGTGCAACAATTCGTCGAATTGAGGATGAAGCATTTTTAAATCGGATTTCTTGGTTGAAAGTAATCAAGAAAAAAGAATTTACCATCGGAAATTTAATAATTTTCTTGATTGAAGCCCTCCAATTAAAAGGAATACCTAATAGCGTGATGAATGAAATTAGCGATTCTATTCAAGATCTTCTGCCAGTATTTCTTTTTGCCAGAGAAGAAGGGGAAGATCCAAAAAGTAATAAAACATTAGAAATAATTAAAAAACTGCTAGCCCAAGCATATTATGCCAATTATAATAATGAAATATTGGAAACCATTGATAGAATTGATTCTTTGATTAGTTTTAAGAAATTTTTTGAAGAAGAAGACCCTCGTATTAAACAACAATTTATCTTCTATTCAAAACAGTATACGCCTGATGGAAAACAATTCTACGATCAAGGGGTGCTTTTCACGATATTAGCAGAGCAAGATCCCTCATACCTTCCATACGCACTGGAATCATTTGAAATAGCAGTAAATTTAGCGCCTTATGAATATTTCACTCCTAATTGCTTACTAAATATGGGAGAAATCTATTCGAAAAACAAGAATTATCAAGCTGCGGAGGAGCATTTAGCAGAAGCTTTAGAATTATTTTCATCGATGGATGATGTAGATATGATGAAAAAAGTAGAAGAAAAATTGTCAATTGCCCGTAAATTAAGAGCAAATGCACCATAATAACTTTTTTCAACCATTTTTTTCTACTTTTTGATAATAACCATTACCTTCAAATACTTCTATTTATCAAATATGTTTATTGTTGGAGATGTAAAGCTGAAATTGAAGAAAACTCAAATTGTGAGAAATATACTTATATTTGTCTTGATTATCTCAATTTTCGTACCTTTAATTGCTAAACCTACAAATGCGAACGAAAATTTAAATTCAGAGCCAAGAAAACTAGATTTTGCTATACTTTTTCATGCTAATCAAGCAAATGTGCCGTATTCAGTGTTTGCAAATGAAGTAAATTATGCTCCCGTATTAGAGACCCTCCTGAATCACCCAAATTTGCCATTTCCCCTTCATTTTTCGGGGACTCTTCTAACTGATCTTGCTTTTTATGTTCCCGAGACATTGGATTTACTTCAAACCGGAATTGATAGAGGCCAATTTGAAATGGTAGGATCAACCTATGCTCAAAACATTGTCTATTCCTTAGAGTATGAATATGATCAAAATAATCAACTTGAGAAGCATTTAGAGACGTTAAACCAAACATTGAATGTTCGTCCCACAGGATTCTGGAATCCAGAACGATGCTGGCGCCATTCCCAATACATTCCTTTGCTAGCCAATCATGGATATAAATACACCTTTTTAGAAGATCAAATTATTGCAAATGCCACGAATTTTATGGGATACGAAGAATATCGCATAAGAAAGGCGATCAGTAACGAATCAAGTGTGTTAATTGTAGATGATGATAAAACCATAATAAGTTTGATGGATAACGTAGCTTTTTCTAATGGACTCCCTACAGATCTTAGCGTAGTTCATGCTGTGGATGAATTAATCAATTATCTTCACGATGTTTATGAAAACGATACGAACGATGATTACCTTGTTTTTTATGGGCAAGATATGGAAGCATGGGGTTTATGGCAAGAAGAAGGCAATTTCGGATTGGATGATGATTATCAAAATGTGATATTGCGTTTAGATTATCTTCTGGATCGTTTAGAAGCAGAATCTGATTGGTTACAGCTGGTTACTCCCACGCAATTTATCGATAATTTACCTAACGATTATTCATTCGAAAATTTATATTATATTCCGGACGGACAGGCTGATTGGATGCAAATCCCCTGTCAAAATCAAGGATACAATGACTGGTTTGACTTTAATGCTAATAATACCGATTTGCAAGAATTTCGCAATGAATTCAGTAAGGTTAGAAATCGATTATTGGAAATCACGTCCAATATAGCAGCGAAACAAAATGAAAATCGAAGACACGCGGCTGAAGAATTAATGAATTATGCGGAGTATGTATATGCAGCCAACCAATATGAATTTGGTTGCATCGGAGTTGAATTTGATTGGTTTTATAAGGCTAAAAACGCACTCCTCTCTGCAGAAGCTGCAAATTATGCCTTAAATCCTTCCAGTAACTTAGTAATTGAAATAAATGATTTGGATTTAGATGGTAGGGATGAATATATCATGAAAGATGCGATGAATTATGTTGTTTTCTCACCAAATGGCGCCCGTCTTCTAAATTGGTATAATATAAGTAATGGAGATATTTACATGGCCAATGATATCCCTAATACATATGTCAATAAAATGGGAACAAATTATCGAGCCTTTGATGGCCTTTCAGCTCCTGTTGCGATTATAGAACCAGGAGATCAATGGGGAAGGAACGATCAAGCATTCCGGATTCGACCAAATTCTCTTTATGATTCATTTTCAGGTGAAGATAGCGAATATTTATGGCAGAATATATTTTATACAGCCGATATTTTTGAAGATTCGCTGGTATTTAATGTGGAATATTCTGATCGAGTAATTTCTAAAGTATTTTCTATAGATCAACAATCCAATGCAGTAAAGGTAAAATATATCTATCAAAATCAGGATTCACAATCAATTTCCCCAAGAATTGGATTTTCCTTTTCTCCGAGTAATAAACAAATGCTTTTTGATGGAATCCAGAATATCCAATACAATTCAACTCATGGAAATTCAAAGCAGATCCATTCAATTTTCAACCAAAAAACGAATGTAGGTGTTTCGGTTATTTTCTCCGAAGATTCAAATGTGAATTTCTGCCTTGATACGTTGAACCCCATGTTTGCGGTAGGTGCCCATGCCAATTTACCAGAAATAATGCAGGATGATTCGTTTCAATTGGAGTTTGTATTAAAAGGTGTGAATTCGATTCCAGCTAATGGTTCAAATACCGATGATGATAGTGATACCAATGGGCGTTTAACAAATCGAATATCGGGATATTCCCAATTTATTCTTCTATCGCTTGGTCTAATTGCAACAATTACCTTGTTTGTTAAACAAAAATCTCGTAAATAATTTATTTTTTTAATAAAATTTAATATCACCGATCTCTTTATAATAGTTGGAAGTGAACGGTGTGGACCCCCCAACTCTAACACGAAGCGCAGGGATATTACTTCATCCTACGTCATTTTATACTCCATATGGAATTGGAGATTTAGGTCCACAAGCTTATTCCTTCGTAAAATTTTTGAAAAAGGCCGGTCAACGATTTTGGCAAGTTTTACCCTTAGGACCTACTGGTTATGGTGATTCTCCATATCAAGCTTTGTCTGCATTTGCGGGTAATCCTCTATTAATTTCTCCAGATGAGTTAATACGTAAAAAAATTCTTTCAAAGGATGCGTTAATCGAGATATTAGCAGCAAATCCTCATGATTCCGACCAGAAAGTTAAGATAAAATGGAGTCAGCCGAATAAAGTTGACTATGCATATGTTTATTCCATCAAAGATGCCATTTTACGGCATACATTTCAAAATTTCAAAAATAATCCTGCAAAATTCCAAAAATTAATCAAAGATTTTCACGATTTCTGTCAAACAAACGCTGACTGGTTGGATGATTTCGTGTTATTTTATTCTCTTAAAAATTCCCATGATCTTCGCGCTTGGGTTGAGTGGCCTAGGGAGTACAGTAATCGAGACACTACTGCTTTATCGAAATGGACATCTGAACATCAAGACGAGTTAGAGTTCTTGAAATTTGTACAATGGTTGTTTTTTTCTCAGTGGGAAAAACTGAAGAATTTTACCAATTCCAATGGAATAGAAATCATTGGAGACATGCCAATTTTTGTTGCACATGATTCTGCAGATGTCTGGGTTAATCGGCACCTTTTTACTGTAGACGAAGATGGCCAGTTGCTTTATCAAGCTGGAGTTCCTCCAGATTATTTTTCAAAAACAGGCCAATTATGGGGGAATCCTCTCTATAATTGGAAATCCATGGCTGAAAATAACTACCAATGGTTTATTAAGCGGTTTAAACAAATTTTTAAGTTGTGTGATTGGATTAGAATTGATCATTTCCGAGGTTTTCAAGCATACTGGAAAATACCTGCATTCGAAAAAACAGCAATTGATGGTAAATGGGTAATCGCTCCTGGAGCAGACCTTTTCAAGGCTGTAACAAAATCCTTGGGAAAATTACCTATCATAGCAGAAGATCTGGGTGTCATAACTTCTGAGGTTACGGCCTTACGAAATCAATTTCAATTTCCTGGAATGAAGGTTTTACAATTTGCTTTTACATCTGATGCATCTAACCCCCATCTTCCACATAATATTTCCCAAGATACCATTGTTTATACCGGAACACATGATAATGATACCACCTTAGGATGGTGGCAAAATCACGCTACTCTGAAAGAAAAGCAATATCTTGAAAAATATATCGGACGAAAGCCTGATAATATTGTAGAGATTATGATTCGGCTTGTATATGCTTCCAGAGCAATTGTGGCAATTATTCCTATACAAGATCTATTGGGTCAAAACAGTGAAGCAAGGATGAATATCCCTAGTACGACTAGTGGCAATTGGCAATATCAAGTGGGATATAGTATGCTTACTGATGAAAAAGCCAAATGGTTGAAGAATTTAACTAAAATTTATGGCCGAGAGCTCCATTTATCTGATTAATTTTCTATTTATTAAGAATACAAATTCAAGAAATTCAGTATTTCTTTATTTAACCTATAATATCTCCATTTATAATTACCATAACTTTTAATTATCCATATTGCGTTATAAAATAGAGGAGTTTAGAATTGACGGAACAACCCCCAGAAAATTCGACAAAATCGAATGAACCCCCCAGTAATTTAGAACATTCTCAAGAGCCCCCGCATTTGACTCTCACAAAAGAATTTTTGCCCCATGAAAATTCTCCTTCTATAAGCGAACATTTTCCACCTTCCGATCTATTTAGCAATCAATCATTTTTGGTGGATGAATCTATATATTGCTCATTTTCAAACTATTTTAACCCTTTCCTTGAACAACTAAACAGTATTAACCAGTATTTTCCCGAATACCAACCACTCTTTACTTATCTAACATTTTGTTTATCAAAGATTCCAACGATATCAAATGAGAAAGAAGTTCCAGAACAACCAAGTAAATCTCCAGAAGATGCTGCATCTAAGAAAAATTTGAAAGAAGGATCAATTTCTAATAATTTTGATGAAATACCTTTTCCACTTTCACGCCGTGTTTTGATATTTGCTCCTTCTGGACATGGATTATCAGATTTTTTTAGTCTATATGGAAAATTATATCATATTCAAATTTTTCACCTTGATGTTTATGTTTCTAATGAGATTTCGAAGATACCACCTAATTATTCTCTTTCACACCATCTTAACACCCGTCTCCCTATTGAAATGGAAGGAAATGTTGTTCTTTCCGTATATATCCATTTTACAAATTCTTCATCAAGAATTTCCCCTCAAAATTCTCACACACTAAGCCTTACAACCTTGATTCAAACTATAATAAGAGATCTTTTCACAGGTTTTAACAAAAATCATTTTCCAATTCTTATTGTTTTAGAAAAATCTTTGACTAATGAAATCTCTCCTTCTCTAATTTCCCAAAGCGATTTTGTATTTAATTTTAATTTACCTTCTTATCAAACCAGAGTGCAATTTTTAAAGGCTTTACCTTCTTTGATCCCTAAAAATTCACTTGACATGGAGCACATTGCACACCAGATGGATAATTGGAACTTTGATCATATAGTGAATTTCTACAAATCGTGTCAACAATACTTTGTTATGGAAAATTGGGATAAAAAATGGAAAAAGAAGGAAATCACTACTGAATATATCCTTAATGTTTTAGAAAGCGGTATTTTTCAACCAGATATTAAGCAAAAGTCTAATATTTCTGAATCTCTTCTCACATCATCTTCATCGCTTTCATCCCAATTAAATGAAAGCGATTTTTATTTCCTTCAGAGAGAGAGAACAGGCTATTACAATCCAGATTTTGTCAACCAACTATTTCAAGAGATTGCCAGTTTTAATTACAACGAAATTACTTTAATTTTGGATAAATTACAGCGCGGCATTAAATTGCATAAGGATGAATTATCAATATTAGGGAATTATCCGTTTCTCTTGAAATTTCAACCCAAAGATGCATTAAATCGACTACAAAAGGCTAAGCAGCGGCTTTCTCAGATCGAAAAAATAAATATTCAACCTAAGTGAATTATTTTTGGTGTAAAGAATGTCTAAATCTGATGAAAAAACAAGAATTGGTCCTAATTTAGCAATTACTTCAAAGGAAATTCGGGATCAAAATATATCATCAGATATTTTGCAACAAAGACCTCCTTCTGTAGTTGTAGAAAAAATTCTTTTACAGAACTTTCTTTCGTTTGAAAACGAAGAAGTTGTTTTTGATCCAAATTTTACTATAATTATTGGACCTAATGGTGCGGGTAAAAGTTCGATTTACCAAGCGTTAAAATTCGCATTAGGATCTAATGATTATGATGGTCGATATAACAAGTGGTCCGATTTTATTCATACGGGCGCGGAAAAGGCAGTAGTGCAGATTCACATTAAATGGAATCAAGAAGAATTTCTGATTCAACGTGTTGTTAATCAACATGGTGCTCCAAAGTTCTTTCTAAAGAAACCAAATGATAAAAAATTAAAAAATGTCTTAGGTCATAAAATACAAGAATTTCTTAAAAAGATACAAATAGATCCTAATAATATTTTTTCCTTTATGTCTCAAGGAAGTATAGATTCCTTGAAAGATTTCAAAGAAGAGAGACTTTGCTATTTTGTAGAAAAAGGTTTAGGTCTAAACGTTACACGTGAGCAAATTATTGAAATTAAAAGAGATATTTGCCGATTAAATAAAGAAGAGCAGACTTTACTTGCAGAAAGGGAGAATATGGCTTATAAATTAGCCGAATTACAACCTTTAATAGAACAACTAAAACACAAAAAGGTTCTTACTTCTAAATTGGAAGAAGTCCAATTTGAGTTAATTCTATCACAAAAAGTTGATATAGAAAATAAAATTCGTGATTTACAGCACAAAAAACTTTTATTTTTAGAGAAAGTACGATCATATGAGTTAAAAATTGTAGAAATAGAACATCAATTATCTCAAAAAGAGCAGGAAAAGCAAAAAAACTCTATGAAATATAAGGATTTAATTGAAAAACGAACTCAACTTCAAGAGAGATACGACCAAATTAACAATCAAATCAAAGAATGGACTGTTGAGAAAAATCAGCTTGCCCTTCAAATCCAAAAATGGGAACAAGAAATTGTAGACTTGGATAAAGATTTAAAACAAATAAACTCTGAATTATCTTTTCAGACCACTAAGCAAATTACTATCCAAGATCAAATAGCAAACATTAAAATAAAAATCAAAGAGATAGATGAAAAGCAGCGTAAACTAGAAGAAGATATGCAAAGTTATCGCTCTTCATTAATAAAATTGGAATCCGAGCAAGAAATTGCGTCAATATTGCATTCCCAGATTGAAGAATATCGAAGTAATTATAAGACTCTTGAGCAAGAAATAATGAAAAAAATCGCTGAAATTGAAAAAATTAAGCGGAATTTTCGGCAATATCAGTGGTTTTTAAAAAACCCAACCCCAAATTTACCTTCTTTAATGCGGCAAGAAAAAAAAAATATTGAAAAGCGATTGGAAGAACTACAAAATGTCTTAAAGGATCTTCAAAATCAATATGAAGAGAAAACTCACAAAATAGATAAAATCAAGAGTTCAATCATCGATAAAAGTTTTCCGAAACCTCGGGCTATAAAATCTCTACTGGATGAAGTTCAAGAAAGGAAATTGAATTGTTTGGGGCCCTTAATTGATTATATTACATATGATGATATATATCGTTCTGCAGTGGAATCTATATTTGGTTTTTCAGTTTTATTTAGTTTCATTGCTAAAGATAGAGAAACTTTTCATTTACTAACTCAATTAGTAAAAAAACACGGTGCTCAATGTAAAATTTACAAAGAACGCCATAATACAATTAATCCTCTTCCATCCATCACCCCTGATCCTTCTTCTGGTATTTTTGGATATTTGGCAGAAAAAATTCAACCTATTAATGCGGATCAAGCAATAAAAAAGGTTATTTACACCGTGGCTAATAAAACTTTAGTAGTTAAGGATCAACTGATTGGAGAACAGTATATAGAACGTTACCACTGGAATTTTTGGGTGGTTACACTTGATGGTGATCAAATAAGACCTAAAAAATTGGTATTAGAAGCAAGACCCCGTATCTATAATTCTAATCGTCCAAAATTTCATAGTGTCGCTCACGCTAAACAAGAAATTGATAAACTTATAGCTGAAATGGAGCAAAATCGAGAACTTTTTTCTCAACGAGAGCTGATTTTGAAGAAAACTCGACGAAGATTGGTTATTTTAGAAGATCGTCTGCGCGATGTAGATCGGCTTGTTGCTGACTATAAATTGTTGGAAATTAAAACCACTCTGAAGAATAAAGCAGTTAAAGATAAGACAGAGTTATATGAAAAAATAAAAGCCCAAGAACAGAGTTTGCAAAAAAAAGAGCATTTGATTAGTTCAATTAAAAAAACACTTCCCGATTCCTTGATGGAGCAAAAAAATATCTTGGATCAAATTCCCCAAGAAAAAGAACAATTGATGGAAACATTAGAAGAATATCGCGATACACTGAAAAACCTTCAAAAATCTTGTGAAACTTCGAAACTTAGGAAAATTCAGCTTGAAACACGTATTGAAGACTTAATTAGTCAAAAAACACAACTACAGACCGATTTACAATCGAAAGATAGTAATTTTTACCAACTTTTTCAACAGAGTATGCAGTTAAAAAAAGAGATTCAACAACAAAAGAATCAAGAAACTAATATTAAACATGATTTAGCCCAAATAGAAGAAGATATTAAGGATCTATACCGCAATAAACAAGAAATCGCTACAAAAAAGGAAAAAATTCAGCATCAATCATCAATAATTAATCAGGAAATAACTGAAAATGAAGAAAAACTAAACCAAATTCAAAGATCACTGCAAAAAGTTGAAAAATTATCAATACCTCGCCCAATCGAAGAAATAGAAGCAGAAATTGAATATCTCAATCATCAAATCTCTTTATTCCATGTGGATGACAGTATTTTATTGGAAAAAGAAAATTTAGAATCAATTTTAGATCGCATTAGTGAAAAGCGTCAATCTCTTCAGCACGAAATCGAAGCTGCGAAAAAATCTCATAACAAGTTGGAATCCATATTTAAAACCAGTTTTTCTGAAAAAATCCGAATACTGCAGGATTTAACAAATGAGAAATTAAACCATATTAAACAAAACTTTAGCATTAACATAAAACTTAAAGGAGATATCGAATCATTACGACTTTCTGTAACCACTACCACTAATCTTAACGAAAAGCCCGTTTCTTTTCCTTTACATGCAGTTAGTGGAGGGCAACGCTCACTTGTGGGGATATGCTTAATTTTATCCCTAACTCATCTTAATCCTTCTCCCTTGAATATATATGATGAAATGGATATGTTTTTAGATGAGAAAAATGCGGAGGCAATTGCCAAATTAGTTAATACTCAAGCACAAAACGGTATTCAATTTATTTTGCTTATGCCCAGTAAGAATGTTGCATTGCTGAAATCGGCAAATCAAGTCATTGGAGTTAGTCGAAATGGTAAATTCGGGCCTTCTTCTGTTCATTATTCTCGGGTATTTTCTCCTAATGTGGGGTGATATTATAGAAGAAGCAAAAATAACATATCAGAAATTGCAAACCTTGTTGCATCGCTTGGAATACTTAGAGAATCAAGCAGAGGTTAATTCTGATCAATTGTTAGAAGAAAATTTAATCCCCATATTTCAAGAATTGACTTCTTTTCTCAACTCTGATGAACTTGATTTAGGTCTTTCAATTTTGAAAAGTGGAACTTCCATTTTAAGCTTAAAAATAGAAGCTATTAAGCATTATATCTTACTTCTTTCGCAAAATGAATTGATAACACAATTTATCGAAAATTGCCAGGATGATAAATTACTTTGTTCTTTAATAAATCAATCTTGGCAAACGCCATTTTGCTTAACCAGTATCTCTTCTTCCTTCTTATTCCAAAGTTATAAAAATCTCGTTGCCAAAAAACATACAAGAAATCTTAATTCAGAAAAAAAGGCTCAAGAACTTACTTTTTCATCAGAAAAGACCGAAAAGTTAATTCATACATCTTCGGAAGAATTTCATATCGAGTTACTTAATTTTTATAACACGATTATTCCATTGCTTCCTTGTCAGTTATCGAAATTACTACAACCTTTTTCAAAACCTTCCGAATATTTTCAATATTTTTCTTATATATTACATCTAACTCAAGAAGGGTTGATTCAGTATGATCCTTCTAAAAAAGAATTTTTTTTAACAGAAAAAGAAATGTGAGAATTTATCGAACAAGTTACAATTAAAAGGGATTGATCCTTCATGAATGAATTCAGTATTCTAACCCATTTACTCAGTGACTCACACAAGTTGGATGACTCGTTTGATCAGCCACCCATTATTGGGAGTACTGAAGCTCAGATAATGAAAGCCCTGGGAATGCGCGGTAAATTTGCTAAACTTCACTTAGTAGAGTTGTTAAATACTTACGCGGATTCTATTCGAGTTTTTGGATTATATATTCGGAAAAATCCTCTTAACCATCATTGGTTTCTAACCAAATCATCTGCAATATCGGATCTTATCTCCAGTAATCCTTTTCAAAATAGACCCCGCCTTGGTGCGACTCTAATGGTAATTATCTCTGCAATTTTTACCTCTAAAAAGCCTGTAGATAAAAAATATGTCTTAAAACTTCGAAAAAAAGTTTCAATTGATCATGATCTTCAAGAATTGGAAGATATGCATTTCATCATAGTTTCTAATTCCACGGTATCTTTACATCCTTATTTGGGCTATTGTTTAGATTTAGAACATCTTTTTACCGCTTTGGAAAATTCTGCCTTGAATTTCGATTCAAATCAATCTTTATCTTCATCTTCTCCTTCATCCCCTACATCTTAACTTATCGAAGAAATTTCACATCTTATATGCATCATACTCAAATATCATGAGAGTAATGATTCATTTTAAAGAAATAATCTAAATGTTGTACCTTGAGAAAATGGGATTGTTTACACGTAAAACAAAAGAAACTTCTGAACCACAAAATGGACCCGAGAGTTTTTATATCAAACGCATTACATTGAATGGTGCTCGAGATTTTGTACTTCTTCAACAAAATCTTTTAGAAGGGAATCTAATGATTGTGAATTTTCGCCCACTGGCTCGAACAGCACATCAAAGCAATTCAGAAAGTTCAATGTTGCATGATCAACTCCAGAGAATTAAAAAATATTGTTTACGGACAGGTGGAAGTGTTACGAAGTTAAAAGAATCCCTTTTGTTAATTACACCCAATAATTTATTTCGAATTGAGCGTTAGATTTTTTATATCATCAAACAGAGAGTTAGACGGCTTTTTTCCCAAATTTTCCAGTAAATCTATCAAATCCGAAAGATCTTTTAGTTTATCTTGCCATGAGGTTTCATCTACGTTTCTAATAAAGCCTTTTGGAAATTTTAGAGTTATATAGCTGACACCTTTAGTTTTCTTTATCAGCTTTGGCTCGATTCGAAGAGAGCTATCTGAAAATATAGGGAATGAATCAGTGAATACTTTGCCTTTTATGTCAAAATAGCGGAAGTTAAAAGCAACTGCCTTTCCTACACCAATGGCAAAAGAATGTTGATCGTTTAAGATTTCTTCCTTAATTACTAAAATTTCATCCCCATTTTCGGGAAAATCCACTCGAGTTCCTTTAGATAAAGCAGTAGATTTCAATCTGTCAAGAATCGGACGGTAATCCATAATTTGTATTGCCATGCAAACCAAATATAATTTTGGATCTTCAATACAAAAAAGATTTAAAAATGCGCAAATCGAACTTTATCTATCGATCCATAACATGAAAATAGATCGAATTTCAGATATACAAGTAGATTTCTTGTAACCACAAATTAATAGGATAAGAGGTAGATACAATGGAAAGAGGTACTGTAAAATGGTTCGATCCACGTTTAGGATTTGGATTTATCAAAAGGGACAGTGTACCAGAAGGAGAACCAAATCATGAAATTTTTGTTCACTTTTCTCATATAAATATGGAAGGTTTCAAAACGTTATTACCGGATTTAAGGGTAGAATTCGAAGTAGTTCCAGGAAAGAAAGAAGGAAGTGTGGAAGCAAGGAATGTAACTATTATTCCTCCTGATTTTGTATTAGAGAGACAAAAAGAAGCCAAAGAAAAAAAAACTTAATTTTTTCAGATTTTGGAGTTATCCCATAATATTCGAAGGATTTGAGTTAAAACCAGCGGTTCGTATCGAAGAAAATTATGCCCTCCTTTCTTAGTAAGCAACCAATGTGAAAATTCTAAGTTGAGTTCATTTAAATTTTCCCAAAAATGGCTTACGGGAATAATGGCATCATTTTCTGCATGAATTAAGTTGAATTTTTCTTTGATGACTGTGTTCAATTGGGTATTTTTTTCGCCTTTTTTTGATCGAATTTGCAAAACAGGAGATAAAACAAAATTTATTTCCGGAATTGGATTAATTGGTACTCCAAAAAATGTATACCGGAGTAATAACCACCAATTTTTTAAAAATGGCACAGGAGAAAATGGGATGGACTTCTTGTAATTACTCATGGTTGAAATAGCAATTATCTTACCACACCACTGTTGTGTCGCAAATTGTAGTCCTTGTCTTATTACTGCAATTGCTCCTAATGAAATTCCGATTAAATGCACGTCTAGATGGGAAAACCTAGAATCATGTCTAATAAACATGATAACCTCATTAAGATCATTAACAATTTGAACAAACTGAGATTTTCGTCCTGCTTTTTTTGATTTCTTTGTTCCACGATTGTCATAAGCAATTACATTAAAGCCAGCTTGGGCCAAAGGAATGGTGTAATGACGGATATATACTGAATCGTCTGAAAATCCATGTACAAAGATTACAATTGGGGCATCATTACTAATATCATGGCGTCGTATCCATTCTCCCCCTAAATGTTTTTGATTCCTTTTAGCGATAATGGTCTCGTCATTATCTGGAGTGAAATTTAAGGGAATCGTGAGTGGGGTAATTTCAATTGAAGTCCGATCTACTTCTTGACCGTACCATCGAAATTGCCAGAAGTCGCGGATTTCAAAATACAAAGACCAACAGAACCACCAAAGCAGAAAAGTAAATACCGACAAGTATAAGCAACTTCCAAACGTATTCCCATGAAAGAGGAAATAATTTACATAAAAGATTCCGCTCGAAAGTATAAAACCTAAAATTAACAATAGATAATGCTTTGGTCGAATGATCATGGATGGAAATCAATATTATTTATTATCTAAAAATTTTGGCAATTAACTTCTTAAATTGGTTGAGCATTTCAGGAGAGTATTTAAGGTTTGAGAATCGATTAAACCATGCTTCACAGGCTAAATATTCAGTTTCATCGGAGTATATACTCCCTCGTATTGTATTGTCAAATTGAATAATATAAGAAATAAGCGGAAGTGGAAGCTGAAGCAAGATACCCAGTAAAAAATCTCCCAAATCTAAGAAGGGCTTAATTTGAGAAGAATTAAAGCGTTTACGTTTTGGATCATAATGCCTAAATAATAATTCCATCAAATTCATGCGATAGATGTTTAATATAGGTGCGAATTGAGTTAAAATGTCTGAATAACCTGTAGGAAGGGGAAATGCAGATAAGATATCGCTATTCATATGCCTTCCATCACTGAAGATACGAAACCAAGTGTAAAATAAGGATGAATTGATTAAAAGCAAAACAAAATCGCGTATATAAGGTTTTGAAGAATTTATTGGTAAAAATGCTATCTGTGTACCAAAATATGGCAGTTTGTCCCAAGCATTATACCAATAATTTCCAGAAATACGAATCCAAAGGCCAGTTTTTGAGCAATTTAGATATTTTTCATTAATTTCTTCTAACTTACTTTGGTTTTCACAAATAATTGAAGGGGACAACCAGTTCCTTAAAGTTAAACCATTGTTTTCTTTCCAAGATTTAAATTTTGAAAGAAGCGAGGTTAGTTCATGAGTTCCAATTTTAGGAATTCTGTGAGGGGTATTAAAAGTAGAGCCAATGGTTCTTCCCAATAAATAGGAATTAGCAGATTGGAATTTCAAATTTGTAAAAGAAGGAAATGTTCGATACATAATTGTTGTGTACCAATTAGCTTCATTCTCTTTTTGAAAAGGATTTTTTAAATATCCTAAAAGAATGGAAACAGATTGAGTCATATTTTCAAATAACCGGCAGCGATCTCGGTCAAAAGTAGCTAAGAAGATATCTGTAAGTGTTCTCGTTAAATTTTGGCGCAGCGGGGATAATTTTTTATTGAAACAGATTGTATAAGAAGTTAAATATCCCAAACTGCCCCTCTCTTTAAGGAGTTGTGTTGCCCGAGATATAAACACGCTCGATATCTCATTATTAACTCCAAAATTGTCAGAAATAAGGTTAATACAGTTTTTTTCTTCAATTGAAAGAAGATCTCCATAAGGAGGGTTTCCAATGATGAGATCAAAACCAGGATTAAATTGAATACTTTTATTAGGATGAAAAAAAGATGAAGGGGGGATAAAAAATTCCGGAAATTCTAGAATCCAATGAAATAATCGTAAATTTGTTGAATAAATATTTTGTTTTGGAAAATATTGGGTTTCAAACAAAGCATCTAGCAAATCCTGCAAATATTGTCTAATTTTTGTCATATTCATCGAAATTTCAACAAGTTCACTTGTATCATCGAATTTTTCTTTAGATTGATAAAAATCGATAAACATTTTAAAAAATGGGAGTAGATAATCTAATAACCGACTTAAATCTTTTCCAGGAAATATTTGGAGTACTTCTTCAGAAAGAGGGAACTTCTTGATTTTGGTAAAAAACTTCTGCCTTTTTAGAATTTTTATAAGTGAAAATAAATTAGAATATGTTTCCATGATTTTTTGATGAATTCCCATAGGAACATTATGAGTTTGCACCTTACTTAAGACTATATCTAGATTTTCCCAAGAATTCCAGCCAAATAGTGCGTTGCCGTGCCGAATGTTCATTGAAAATTTAAAAATTTGCATATTATCTATTTCTTTAGCGGAACCATCATTTAATGCTCGAAGATAAAACCGCCATCGGGCAATAAAGCAAGCATTTACATTAATATCTACTCCATAAAGCATTATTGGATAACTAACGAAATATCTAAACAGAAATTTCACTTCATCAAAGTCATCACATGTAGCTAAATCTAACACCTCTTCATTAATAACGTGAATTTTCAAAATGTCATAGAATTTTCGTTCTCTACATATCTGCCATAGATTTGAAGCGAATTGCAATATCACTTCATCCATTGCCAAAAGGAATTCACCAGTTCCTACCGCTGGATCAAGAATTCTACATTGAATCAATTCATGGTGCATGGTTCGAATAACTTTTTTTGCAATTTCGGCGTCCTCTCGACGAAGATAAGCATTTACTATATCAATAATTTTTTCTGCTTTTGAGGGAGTCCACTGCTCGATTTCTTTAAAAATTGCTTGATTATGGGATGTATTGAGCAATTTGGTACATTTTTGAAAAGAGGCGCTAAATATTCGGGGAAAAAGTAAATTTCTTGCAATAAATAAGCAAATATATGCTGGTGTATAAAATGCACCAGTATGATTTTTTGTTTCTGTATGTAAAAAGCGTTCAAATAAATCTCCTAAGTCATTTTCGGTAATATTACTATATTTTTTCTCAAAGTGAAGACATGCATTAAAGATTGGTATTTCGAATTCAACATCTTTCCATTTTTTGATTTTTTCACCTGAAATAGAGATTTCTGCGTTATAAAGGCATTTGGATGGAATATTTGACAGAGAAATTAAAGAGATCTGACGCAATTTGTTGTCATGAAAAAGAAATGGGTCTATTTTAGTAGAAATTTCTATTTTTTCAATTTTCTTCTTGTTATCGGTTAAAATAGGCATGAAATTATTCTTTTTCGGAATACTGTTCTTGAAATTAATTTGCTCGGAAATAGATTGATTGAAAATGCTATTATAAGAAGAAAATGTTCGGAAAAAGGACTGTTCAATAAAATGTGCTAAAATTATTGGGTAATCGTCATGGGGAGAAATTTTTCGGTAAAGTGTGGAAAAAAAATCGAAGTCACCAGATATCATTCCTTTTCTTTGCAATATCCATAAAAAAATTAAGAATAAGATGGTGTTATTTAGCTTTTCATTCTCCAATAATTGAAAACCCTCAAAATTTCCCGATTTTTCTTCTCTCATAGAATGTTTTTGAAGTTCTTGAAAAATGTATTGCTTAACCCGGGTAAAAAGGTGGAAAAAATAAAGATGACGAGTATTTTCTTTATTCCTTTTCAATTTCTTTCAATTCCACCTGTGGTTTGTCGCGTAGAATTGTGGGATGTGCCGCTTTTCGTTTCTCTTCTAAACTTAATTCAGATTTCGTTTTAACTTCTGTATGTCGAAAAATTAATAGACCGGTCCATATGATTATTCCACATTCAGCTCCGGTAGCTAAGAAAATCCATAATTGATGGAGTAAAAGTTCCCAGCGGAGAATTTCATCCGGTGCATGAGCAAATAACCCAATCCCTTCTAAGATATAAATATATGCTCCAACAGCAATTGCAACTGTAAAAAATGATGCTGCAATTAAAAAAATACGTTTGGTAAGTAATGCTGATAAGAATTGAGAAAGGAAAAAGCCAATTGAAATAAATAGGATTATCCGAGAAACCTTAAACAGTTTATTGAAAGAATCTAAAGAAGTTCCATAAATCAACAGGGATTTTTGCCATCCAAACATTCGCATATTGTTAATTAGCAATGCAAGCATCAATAAACACCCAATTGTTCCTAAAATCACAAAAATCAACATTGGAAGAGTCCGTTCTTCTTTATAGGTTCTCGGATCAATATTATCACCTAATAATAAATCGATTTCTTTTTGGATTTTTAAGGGAATAACATCATCTAGGACAATAAACGAATATCCGAATTTCTGCACTACATCTTGGGCTAATTGTTGGCCTACAGCATGATCTTTTATATCTGATTTTGGTCCTGCATAAAAGTAAACCTTCTTTTCGGTATTTTCAATCAATAGAGCTATATCGTGCAGAAAAAGATTTTCAGATTCGATCCAATCCATTTTTGATTTATCAAGAATATAACAGTAAATATTTGTTCCCTCCACAACTACGTGTTAATTGTATAACACTTGATTTTGCGAAAATATAACTTTTTTGAAAAATAAAAG
>CAYRPF010000001.1:24820-31697 GCA_964426185.1 uncultured archaeon
GCAATTTCTGTCTGAGTTTTACGTTCGGGTGTGGGTTTTGCTGCAATATAAAGAGCTGCTGCTGCTAATCCTTTGGGATCTTTTCCTAATTTCTTTAATCCATTACTAAGTGCAATCCGAAGCATATTTGAAGCTTGTTTTTGCACACCTACAGATAGTTTCAAATCATTACCGAAACGAAAAACTAAAGGTTCTGGAGAAACAGGTTTATAACGCATTTTTAAAACCGGAAAAACCATTCGAACAATTAGACCAAGAGATCGATGCACACTGCGCAATGGAAGCATAGCAACTTCGACTATTTCTTCTAATAATCGAGGAAAATTATGTATTCGAATAGCTGCGTAGACAGAAGCGGTTACAAAACTATCGATGGATCGGCCCATAGTAAGTTTTTGTTTGGCTACTTCAGAGTAAATTTTCCAAGCTGTTTCAACGATATGTTCTGGAATTGTTAATTTTCGAGCTAATTGATTAAGCTTCGGCCGAGCTTCCCAAAAATTGCGCTCTAATGAATTCACTAAAGACCCTTGAATTTTTGATAATCGGTTAAACATTGCCTGGCGTTTTCCATGCAACGATTGGCCTTTTGCATCGGGCGAATTTATACCTATTATAGTTCGAGGGCCATAATTTCTCCAACGAGGTTCAGTGCGTCTCCGATTTTTAACTTCATCTGCAGTATAAGCTCTTTTTTCGTGAGATACATATGCACGACCAAGCACTAAACCACAGCTGGCACAGACACGCATTCCTTCAGAATTTACAATGATGTCAGGTGAATTGCAACATTGAACTTCAGATTCATCGTAATCTTTTTCATAAATAGTGGGAATTGCCATATTCATCAACTAGGGTAAAGGGTTTATTATTAAAGTGAAAATTGAACTTTTTCAAAGTTCGATGAGGGGTGATCAAATTTTAATAACTATGAGTTTTGTATCGGTTTTCATACTTATAGTTAATGGTTAATAAATTTTTGTAATTTGCATTGTGATTTTTCTCATAATCGAGATGTTCGACTATAAATTAGATGAAAATATTTCAATTTTTCTGCGAGGGTATTCTGTTTTTTGCATTTTTTTTTTACTAAATTGGAAAATGAGTAATGTGTTACAATTAAAATTGGAATTTTTCCAAGTTATGTGCAGTACATTTGAAAATAAGTAATTCTATTTTTTCTAGATTTTTACTCAAAATCAAACGTTTACTTTTTACGACACTTATAAAATATAATACTCCAAAGTGAAGTGAATTTTTGATGGCGATTTCAATTTTTTTTTGGATATTCTGCAAAGAAGTAAATTATTTGGGGCAAATGTTTGATATAAAAAAGATGAAAGTATAAAATTTGATCAAATAACTCACGAAAAATCATTTTGAAGATAATTTTTCCAAAATCTTATGATCTCTCGGGAGAAGCTTAATAGGGTTTACATCAATACCCGTTAGAGTAGTATACCCTTTGAATCGACCATAAGCTGAGAATATTTCTATTTCTTCATGAAATTTTATGAAGATTAGATCAATTGGATGCTTAGTTTTATATGTATGCTTGTTAATCCTGATGTTTAAAGGATAATATTGATGAGAAATTGGATTTACACCATTGTATATACATGCTGTTAAATGTCCTTCCTCTATTCGGAGAAGTTGGGCTGTATGTCCTACAATATGGGTTTGAATTCTACTGCTAAATCCCGAATCTGGTTGAAAGATATGAATCGAAACAGGTAAGGTAAAATGAGTTTGGAGATTAAAAATAAAAATATGTTGAATATTTTTTTCTGGATGTTGATATACAACCACATGTATCTTGTGTCGGAATAAATATTCTGTTCGAATGGATATATCTATTTTGCGATTTATTCCTTTAGATTGAAGGAAACGGAGTAGAAGATTTATGGTTTTTAATGAATTAAATCGTAGTTTAGGATTCAGACGATCTTGGCTTAACCATGACATAAATTCAGGATAGGAAACAGCTTCAAAATCAATAACTGGCGATTTTGGAAGTTTGAAGTTTATGCGAATTAGAACTCGTGTAAGAAAATCTATCAAATAAAACCACGCAGTTTTTTTAACTTCAAAAGGATTATTTGGATGGAACAGCAATAATCCATTACTTTTGGAAAAAGCACAAATTCGTTTTCTATGAGATTTTCTAAGATGACTAGATTTTTCCATGGAAGAAGAAAAAAAATCCTTCAGAATAGTACATGGTGCAAAATTTTCATCATACTCGGGTATTTCTCCAAAAAGAAATACTATTCCTCCATTTTGCACATAATTAACTAACTTTCTTTGTACATTTTGCCCTAAAAAGAAAGATGTCCCAAAAAGTAACATTTTATTTTTTTGAGAGTAAGATTTATTTTTATCTAATTGATTGTTTTCACGATAAGGGTGAGATATAAAGGTTTTAAGATTTTCATACTCTAAGTTTACCAAATCATAGTCTAAATGCAGATGTTGCATGGCTAAATGAAATTGTGTCCAAAAATCCTGACCAAAAAATGGTGGATTTCTAATATTTAGATGGTTTCGTTTCCAAAGTTTCGGATCATGTCCCACATATGCCGCTAACTGAACGTAAGGCATGTAAATTCCTATACTTAATAAGGCATCTTGTTTGGTTTCTAGAAACTCACTTCCAAAATATTTCCCGAAATATCGATTTATTCCCTCCATCAATTTAAATTTATTTCCACTTATTCCTAAGACATCGATAGCTGCGTGAGTAGGATATGGTTGAACAATTCTTCTATCTAACCCTGCATCCCATGATTTAGAAGCAACAATTGGCGTTTGAGAATATCCAGGTGATTTCAGAGAACAGCTTAATAATGTTTGGTAAAGTGAAGTAAACGCATATTCAAATTTAGTTGATGAATGCTTCCGAAGTCCCCAATTAATTGCATTATTTGCTCGCTTTGCATATTTCATCATGATTGAATGACGAGCATAACTGGTCCGATGATAATTTTCAGCCTTACTCCAATGGGTAAAGGTGCAAATTACTCCTGTTTCTCGTTCAATTTGAGCCAAATTTACTCGAGTTAACCAAACATCTAAACCAACTCGCAAATCCATTGGTGATTCCCATTGGACCAAAAATATGGGGGAAGAATGCTTATACTTCGATAAATCTGTAAGGAAAGATTCCGTTTTGTCTTTTTCGAATGGAAAATGCAACATTGCACGGAGGTTTCGAAGCCAATTGATATATCTATTATTATTAAACTCAATCCAATCGTTTACAATTAATAAATTTGCAAAATGACGATATTTTCTGTTACCTTGATATATCGAAGGCGGTATGATTTCTGACCAGTTTTTGTAAGGAGTATGATGATATTTATTGAATCTTGAGATATCGGTATATTTCTGATGCAAGAACTTCCAAAAAGCATGAATATTTGGCACTGAATAATCTCCAATGACCCAATAAGGTGATTTCCCTTCCGCATAAAATCCTTGATAACCTAATTGAAGAAAAATAATCCGACCCTTAGGATAACTGAAAGATTGTAGAATATTTTGGGAAATTTCTGCAAAGAACTCTTGCAAATATTGCAGAAAAACGCGATCATACGGAGAAGGTAGTGGCTCCCCCCGAAGTGGTTTCCATCGATTTTTTGAACGTTCTCGATGACCACGCAGAAAAAGATGATTTCGATAACTTTCGATATTTGGATTATTCTGAGGATTAACGAAATCTGGCATTCCTCCATATGTTAAACTAGGATCACTAAAGGGACCAAGGCTTAAGCTAATTAAAAATCCCATTTTTTGACACAATTGTAGAAAATGTTTAAGGTTTCGATTGGCTTGGGATCTTCCTTCGAAATCAAATTCTTGGGAATTATTTTCAAGATTTAATTGTGAGTGATGTCTCCATGGAACCGCACAATGGATAGTATTACAACCGAGTTCCTTCAATTTGGTCAGTCGATCCTCCCAGTTTTCTGTAGCATCACGATAATATGGATATTCCCCAGCAACAATAAAACAAGGTTTGCCATCTTCCCAAATGGTGCCTCCTCGAATTTCCAAAACCATCAAAAATCTAAAAAACGCTTTTGCATATGAATTTTGTTTTTCGATTTTTGGTGAGTAGGAAAGCGCATTTTCTTCAGTATGTAAAGTGATTGAATTTAACACATTTATTTTTTTCACAGCAAGAGATATTTCTCTCCAATAAGGCAAAAAATGATAAATTATCGCTCTTTACAGAAGATGCAGATGATGATACTTCAAGAGGAAGACCGAAGCTGGAAACAGCTGATGATGAAATCTACTCAGGGTATCTGATGCATGATTTTTCTTAAACAGCCGATTTTCTTAATAAATACCATCACTTATACATTCTTATTATCATAGTCTTTGTATGGAACAGTACATGTCGATTATCCCAAGCCCTGATGTACCCCAATGTTTATTCGCCATAATCAAATGCCCAAAGGTTACCCAAAATAAAATAAATATGAAATGTCAAAGTCATCTAATTTGCTCATGTTAGGATTTAATAAAAAATTTGGGCCAATTGACCAAATTCACCCCTGAAATTTTTTTTCCCGATTTTGCCAAATCTTTTTTAATACTTTTCTAAAGTAATACTTATACATGATTAAGAAACCCTTACCTACTGCCCAAAATCAATCAGATTTAAAAACTCAGAAATCCGAATCCAGCACAATTTCAGGAAGAGTATCTTCAAAAACGCATCGACGTTATGGATTGGGGCAGATGTTAAGTCAAGGTCTTGGTGGAACTATTGGAGGTCCTATTTTTGTCATTATTGGATATGCCTTGTCCGTGGCACGAAGTGGATTACTAATAGCCCTGTTACTAAATGGTATATTAATGCTCGGTTTTATTATGATTTTCTCTGAATTAGCTCTTTCTTTACCCATCATGGGCGGAGGATACAGTTTTTCTAAGGAAGCTATTGGCGGTGTGCAAGGGTTCTTAATCGGCTGGTTGATTTGGATCGGAAATTTACTTTTTATTGCCATCTCGGGGATAGGTTTTGCCTATTCTCTCATCGTATTTTTACCAGACCGATGGATCAGCCATCCTGTAGTAAAATTAATAGGGTTTGGGATAGTGGTCATTTTTTTCATAATCAACTTACAATCTCCTAAAATATCCTCAATATTATCACGAGTATTGACATTTTCCATCATTGCAGGCTTTTTGACTTATCTCATCTGCGGTTTAATTTTTGGAAGCCGCCAAAATCCCGATTTTTCCATAAACGTATTTCAGGAACCTTTTACCTTCTCTGGCATGATGTCGATGATTGCCTATACATTTGTGATATATTGCGTCTACGAATGGAACTCCACCTTTGAATCTATGACCATCTCTTTTGATAAGATAAAACGACCTCGAAAAACAATCCCACGCGCTTTTATTTATTCCATTTTAATAGCAATTGGAATCTACTGGTTGGTTACTTTCGTGACCTTGTTAAACATTGGCTCGTTTGAATCATCCACTGCTTCGCTTGTTACTTCATCAAATACACCGCTTGCCGATGCATTCGGAATTATGTTGAATTCTCCTATCGGAATTTACTTTATGGGTGTAATTGGAATGATGGCAACCATGACATCCATAAATTCTGGGCTCCAAATGTCTTCTCATGTGTTGCATTCAATGGCACGGGATGGATTTATGCCCCCAATCTTGAAAAAAGAAAGACACGGGGTGCAATGGATAGCTTTAATTGTATCTACTATATTGGGCTTGTTAGTAGTGCTCACTTTGAACCTAGATGTAATTACTGAAATTATTAACTTCATTTTTTTGGTGTCGATGATTTTCATGTCAATTTCCCTTATCGTTCTGAGAAAAACGCGGCCGAATTTGATTAGACCTTGGAAAATCCCGTTATATCCTTTTCTTCCCATCTTTTCCATTATCGTGTGTTTGGTACTAATTAGCACTATGGTGGGCTCTTCACTAGGGCTTTTTGGTATAGTTTATGGGATTCTTATCCTAGTTTTTGGAGGTATTTATTATCTATTCCAAATATCCCGTCGTGATCGTATCTTCTTAATTTTTTACGGGGCTAAAGTAGGCGTCTCGCTTCTATATCTTTTAGTCTGGGGGTTATATCGCATAAGGTTTGAATGGATATCCTCCACACCAATTCCTGTTATAGATGTTATCAGTTTTATTTTACTTATTTTAGGCATCATTACGCTTATTTTTGACTTAATTCCCGCACGACAACTGGTAGCACGATTAAATCGCCGTAAATCTGATGTAGTTGTTGTGTCAGGCATAGTAAACCTCTCTCCCACCGCTGAACGCCGCGCCCATAATTTCACTTTAATTATTGCCTATTTTGAATTTATTACCAGTCTATTCTTTTTAATAATCGTTATTTTTTTTGGCTTCAAACTGCTCGCTCTAACATCACCCCTCTTCTCATCGGGTTCTTCGTTTTTGGCAGTGTTGTTCAGCACCCTTGGATTCATTTTAGCCGCCGTTTATGCAGTAAATGGTGGTGTTCGCCTTGTTACGGAAAAAGAATACATCACTATGCTTTCGGAACCAGCCACCGCTGATGTGGATTAAAATTTCTGCAATTCTTTCTGCCACATCGACTGTGATACCAAAAAATTTTTTATCATTCACACTTTGCTAAATATTACATTGGTGATTATTTTTTCTTGATCGCACCTGATCAGTTTTTTTATACGAATAACTAAATTGCGTAGGAGTAGCCAAGCATGGTCCACGGCGCTAGACTGAGGCTCTAGTCCATAGCGGCGCGAGGGTTCAAATCCCTCCTCCTACATCCAGCGCAGACGGCTGCGCTTTTTGGCGCAAGAGAATCATCAACAAACATCTTTCTTCCCGT
>CAYRPF010000001.1:31797-45666 GCA_964426185.1 uncultured archaeon
GTGCAAGTTTACCACGGGGTTTTAAAAAATTATTTATCAATGGTAGGCTAGACACAACATGATAAGTTGGATACGCTTTACTATCTTCGAATTGTTGAAAAGCTTGGAAATGATCATTCTTTAAGCAAGCTTTTGGATTAATTTGACATGATCCTGTTAATATCTCCTAAATAATAAAATGAACCTTATGTTCCATATGGCGTTTTTCATTCCATTAGGACACACATTAATCCAGAGTAACCCTTTGGAATTGACATAATTATTTCTCACTCGTTTGATCGAGTAAACACTGGAAATTTTGGTGTGTTCTCAAATCGATTCTTAAAGGAAGTTTAATGGATTAATAATGTCATGGATAAACCAATACCAAAATAAGGGAATTTACATGAATCAGTTAAATTAACCACAGAGAAGGCTCAATCGGAGGAATTTCATTTTAACTATAATTCTTCTCCTTCGAAAAGATACAATAAATCATCACACAATAAATAATTCGCAAAGGGGATCAGAACAAAATATTGAAAATTTTGCGATTCATCCAATAAAGACAGAATATTCCCAAAATTTACCCAAAAAGGCAAGTTCCATTCATTTCTGCTCCCTTTGGAAACACGTTTCTTTTGTCCTTACTGTGGAATAAGTCTAATATTGCGGTAGTGCTTATTTTTTCCATGATTTCAATCCTTTTTTCTTTATAACCTTCTCCAAGCGACTTTTCTTTTCTTCCAATGATTGTTTAAGATTGGATGAAGTATCTTCCAACTTTTCCTGCCACTTATCCTTAACATTTTCAGAAAATTCGGATAGATTTTCACCCAATCGTGCAATGGCAGGTTTATCCTTATCTGGTATAACTGCTTCAGCAAATTTCAACTCTTGCGAATATACATCACAAGGAAATTCATCTGGTAATTCTTCTGATTCCCATCCTCCTTGCTCTAACCATTCTATGGCTCGTTGATATGCCAAATCGATCCACTCTTTAGAGTGTGAAAAATCAAATGGGTCTAACCTGGAATCATTAATTGAAGGGAGAATATGAATGGATACTTGTGTTCGATAATAATGATAGTCAGAAATCAGTTGACGGGTTAAAACATAAAGAAATAAGCGCGCCAGCACTTCTTCTAAATTTTTTGGATCGGCATCTGGCGTATTTGGGTAACCGATATGAAAAACCACTATGTTATTTGCACCGAGCTTCACCGCGGTGGCAATTGGGCTATTATTGACCACACCTCCATCAACAAGCATCATATTGTGCATGTACTGCGGAGGATAAACCATTGGAATTGCAATGCTGCTCATGAGTGCTTCCAAAGCAATGCCTTTGTTAACAACAATTTCACGACCGGTCTTTAGATCTGTAGCAATTGCATAAAAAGGTATAGCGGTTTCTTCCAATCGGGTAAATGGTATAGAGCGTTCAAGTAATTTTCGGATATTTTTGGGCGATATCAAATATTTACCAAAGGTAGAGAGGTTTTTTAAAGGAGTAATGGGAGATGGTGTAAATACATCATTAAATTTAACTTTATGCCAGATTGACTCGAGATTTTTTACTCCCTCAAGGGTTGGGTCATAAGCATAAAGTGCTCCATTCAAACTGCCGACCGAGGTTCCGAGAACAATATCTGCTTTAATTCCTTTTTCGGTGATCGCTTTTAATAAACCGACTTCAACTGCACCGAGGCTTGATCCACCAGAAAAGACGAAAGCTGTGCGTTTTACGGGAGTATGTGATGATGATGAAAATATTTGTGAATTATTTGACATGTTTCCTTAAATTGTATGTGTTGATTACTAAAAAATGTGTGGGTAATTTTAAGATTCATCTGAATTCACCCAGAAATCAAGTTATTTTGGGTGTTCATTAAGATGTTGCAAGGCTTTTTTGGGATAATATTCAACCGTTATATGTGGACTGAGCAAATTTGCCAACCGTATACCTTCGATATCATTCATCCAAGCACGAATGACTACTGGTTTCCTTTCTTTCTTCAAAAAAATTTCGATTTTCCAATTGGGCACCTTCACTCGAATATACAGAATTAAAATTCCCACAAAGAAGAGAATTGTGGCCAATCCCCACCACAGCATTTTTCGTTTGGTATTGAATTGAATCTTCACCTTCTCAATTTGGTTAAATTGAATATATGCCGGCGCGTGAAATTGGGAAAGAAATTGAATATTCTGTTTGTTTACGTTAAACCGGATTGCTTGACCGTACAATTCATTATGATATTTTACAGGCTCAATACGGTTCAAAAACTGAATTTTGGGAGAATGTGGGGGGTTTTGAGCAGTAATCATGATAATCAGACATATTTAAATTTGGACAAACACAATTAAGAGTACGAATAAAATCACATCCAAGCCAATTTCTAAGACTACGGTCCATTTTTTAGCCGTCAAATCAGGAATCCAACTAAACCAGCGATTTCGTAGTTTATCGATTTGAGGATGAATAATTGGGCCTTTCTTAAGAAGAGGTCTCCGAATATACCAATCAATAATATCTGGAAGAATAGCAGCCAGCATCACCCACCAATAATTGGAAAAATATAAGATTAGTAAAGCTAAAGTGCCACCGTAGACGAAAACTACATGATAACTAACCCAAAACACATCGTGATATTGGGGCTCAGGCATATGATAGGTCATTTTAGCCAAACAATCTAATAAAACATGCGATAAAATGGCTAAAATCGTGCTAAGTATGATTATGATCCAAAATGGGACGCCCATTGTTTCCAAAAGGGAACAAGCACGAAAAATCCAAATTCCAACTAAAAAGTGTGTAGTTGATTGCATTAATTTAATAAATCAAATTATCAATTTATTTTATCTGTATTTATCAATTTGATTTATCTGAATTAGATGAATACCATAGATGACATTGTCAGCAAAAGTTTTTAGCCACCATTTTTATTTAACATATACTGACATAATAGTGCGTAAAAATAGGAGATATCTTCATGGAAAAATCAGAAAATATTGCTTCTCAAAACAAATCTCACAGTAAATCTCACAGTAAATCTCACAGTAAATCTTTAAGTAGATCTCACAGTAATATGGTGTCAGTCCGCTTAGATCATTCCACTATAACGCAGCTAAACTTAATTGGAGAGCAACAGCATCTGAAACGCAGTGACATTGCCCGTTCTTACCTAAAACTTTGTCATAATGTGTTAGTAAAAACCGATCAAGATATACAACTTTTCGACGGCTCACGGGTGTGTTTCTTCCCTAAGGATTTGCTTAAAACCTTCTATTCAAAGCTAACTCCAAAAGAATTGATGACGATTGGAGATCGTATGGCGCTAATTGCCTATACAAATTGCCAGATTGAATCATTTCAAACTCCCCTTGAACGTATTTCCTACTTGGAGCAACTAGGGTGGTTGGAAATTAACCGAATTCGATTAGTGGACGCCGAAGGAAACGGATGGATTTATCATGCGATATCAGCTCAAGGTATACCTTTGGATTTCGTTCATGCCATGTTGTATCGACTTCTATTTCAAAAGCGCATGCCTGATGAATTGAATGCCCGAGATCTGAAAGAAAATTTTAAAAAGGTGACAAAAAAGTTCAAAAATTCTGCTTTGGAAAAGTTGTTGCCCCGATTTTTAAAGGAAATGGGCCCACATATTGAAAACTTTGATGAATACACCACTCTCTATAAATTTGATGTTTTAAGAGAGCAACTCGGTGAACTCAGCATGGAAACCTAATTACAATATAAATCAACTTATGAATTGAATCCAATTTTCAATCAAGAGAATACTGGATGGATTAATCAGTTAGCTGCTTAACCATTTCAAAGGATTCACCGAATTTCGCATCGGAAACTTTCCCTATTTTTTTATAGCCACGTTTAGTATAGAAATTTACAGCATTAATACTCGCATGCAATTTCACTTCTTCTAATCCATTTTGCTTGGCTAATTGCTCCAGTGAATCCATTAATTTATTGCCAATTCCCTTCCCGTGCATATCAGGCCTCACAAAAACCGATCCAAAAAAATTTTTGCTGATGGTTGCAGTTCCAACTATTTCATCCAATTCTTCTGCCACCAGCACCAACTGTTTTTGTGCAGTTTCAATAAGATGTTTCGGTGTATAGAGTTTAACCATCCGATTGATTACATTTTCGGGATAATATTGGCTGTTAATTTGTTTGAGATTAGCGATTATTAATTCTGAAACGCTCTGAGCATCTGCATTCCTAAATTGACGAGTTATCATACCGATTTCTTCCCAATTATTATTATAGGTGGAGGTTCCTTAAAAAAGTTGAAGAATTAATTTTACAAAATCTCATAATTGTAGCATATTTATTCATTTTATCGTTGAGTATTCATCCCATTTTTATGGTACAGCACAAGATCTTTTATATTTAAGGCAATCAATATATTTAAAAGGAGATATTGATAACATTAATAATAGAGTGAATTATCATGGCTACTCAAGGTATAGATTATGAATTTGAAATAGTTGATCGACCCACTTTTACATACGTAAAGGTACTTTTAAAGCAAGGTCAAGAGATTAAATGCGAACGTGGTACAATGATGTTTTTTGAACCAACGTTGGAAATTCAAACCCGCAAAGCGGAAAAGGGCTTTTTAAAATCTATCGCTCGTAAATTGGCAGGGGAAACATTCTTACTGAACTATTTTGTGGCAAATAATAATGGATGGGTTGCTTTAGCCCCATCATTTGCTGGAGATATGATGCACATTCCTATTGAGTTGGGTAAAAGTTGGGTTGTATATTCTGGAGGTTATATTGCCAGTTCTCCGCAATTAACCCAGAAAACCCGTTTTATGGGGGTAAAAAAGAGTATATTCAGCGGTGAGCGTGCTTTCTTTATAGATGTCAGCGCCACTGAAACCCCTGGTGATTTATTTATAGGTGCAAATGGCTCTTTCATAGAGTGGGATTTGCAACCTGGGCAGATACTTAATTGTGATAATGGCCATTTAGTTGCCATGGAATCTACCGTCAGTATGGATATTAAACGTGTTGGTGGATGGAAATCGACTTTATTAAGCGGAGAAGGTGTAGTAGCTCAGTTAACGGGACCTGGAAAAGTAATAATGCAAAGCAGAAACCCACAAGAGTTTGCCTTATGGCTCTATAAGTTTATGCCGCATGATTCAAGAAGCTAATTTAACATTAGGGCTTCAAGATCTTTTTTTTTTCTTTAAAAAGTGAATTGGGCAATCATTAGAAAAATTCCAACAAAAGTTGTCAACAACCGTATTTAAATGGTATCTTTAATTTATAATAGATAGTATTACAATACTTTGATAGATTGTGTTTTCTGAAATTCGAAATTCCGATTAGGGATGAAGTGGAGATCACCAAAAATCGCAAATACTATTCTGAATTTTAAATAAGTGTGAAAGATATGGCAGATGTAAGTGAAAAATTACAAGAATTGCAAGAAAGCATGCAAAAGCTGCAATTATTGAAACAAATTGGCGCGAATAACCTAATTCAAGAACAAGAAAAGGAAATTTACCAAATTCAGCAAGAAATTATGAAAGTGAATGAATCTACTTCGCTCGATGCATTTGAAGTAATTCTTCCCAAAAAATGCAAATTTTGTCCTGAAAAGACAACCGATGAAGAGCGATTGGAATGTTATGAAAAAAATTATTCAACTTGCAAACGTAAACCTCCAAAATTTGCGAATATTTTGAATTTTAATGCGTTGAAATTGTTTTTGAGTTATATTGCGGTTTTAGCCTTACTCTTTGTTTTCTTGATTCTGACAAATATTTTTTCCACCTATTTCCCAGATAATCGTTTGTTGGTGTTTGTATTTTCTTTTACAGGTTTGGCTTTGGTGGTAGCCGCTTTTTGGAAACCTTACCGCAGATTGCATTCTGCTTTATAGTTGTAATTAGAAAATTGAAAAATATAATCAAAATCCGTTAATTTAATAATTCAATAATTCAATAATTCAAACATCTTGACTAAAAATTCTTATTCCTATCCTCGGTTATCCAAGAGCACCACCCCGAAATTAATTTGGGAAAGAAAATCTCTTAAACCTTTGAAATTACCGAATATTAAATTGCAGTCAGTATTAAGTTGGAAGCCACAATTTGATCTTCAAAAAGGTTCCAATAAACATCCTTATTCCCATATTCTTGAATTTCCTTCCAGCTGGAAAAACTGGCTAATTTTAGGCGATTCCTTGCTTGCAATGCATGCTTTAATCCAGCAAGGTTTTGAGAATTCCATCCAAATGGTTTACATTGATCCCCCCTACGGTATAAATTATAAACCAAAATCCAATGTTAACCAAATTTCGACAGATGGTTATGTGGATACATGGAAAAACGGATTGGGGTCATATTTAGAACATTTACGCGAACGCTTACTATTAATTAGGCATCTTTTGCATCCAACTGGCTCGGTTTTCTTGCAAATTGGTCAAAAAAACATGCATTATGTGCGATGTTTAATGGATGAAATATTTGGAGATGAGAATTGTGTGAATGTTATCACTTTTCGGACTGCCATCAGCACGAATAACGTGTTAAATATTGCTGATCATTTGCTTTGGTATGCCAAAGATAAATCTAAAGTATTTCAACGGAATTTATTCGTGGATCGCCCTTATGAAAAACAGGTAAAAACATTCACTTATACTGATGGAATCCAAAAATATAAGCCGCAAGAATTGGTTATCCGAAGAAAAAAGGCTAAAGTAAAAAGTAAACCACAAATCAATGCAAAAAGTAATGTAAAAAGTAAGATAAAAAGCCAAAAGACCGCTCAAAGAGCCACTAGATTATTCTCAGTAGAATTTCAAGGAAAGTCATTCATCCCTCCTGAAGGGTTTGAGTGGCGCTGGGATAGAGATGCACTTAATCAGTTGAAAAAAGAAAACCGTTTGGCTGAAATCAACGGAAAATTGTATGGAAAGAGATATGAATCAGATTTTCCCTACATGATTCTGACAAATGTATGGATGGATACCAGCACAAGTACGTTTGCAGCTCGTAAGCATTATGCAGTTCATACCAATCCAAAAGTAATCTGGCGCTGCATGGCAATTACAACCAGACCGGGGGATTTAATATTAGATCCTACCTTAGGATCAGGAACGTCGGTGGTTGTAGCTGAGAAATATGGGCGCAGGTGGATCGGAATCGATTCAAATCCCGCTTCAATTCGTTCTTCTCTTAGTTGGTTATTTGAGAAACCCTTTCCTATCTTTAAAAAAGATGAAAACACGAATGAATTCCAATACCAAAAATTTGAAAAAATTAGTTTGAGTAATATTGCCAATGCCCGAGTCAGTTCTAATGATTTCCTATATGATCGACCTATTAAAGCTGGAAAGCTGATTCGATTCCCCCAATATTTTGAATTATTGGTTAATATCACAAATTCTCTTGGTGATTCTTCAAAAAATGAAACCATCACCATGGATTCTTTGCCATTTGCCATTGATATAAAAGCCATTCTGGAGTCTGTTTCTATCCCTAATCGTAATGGCGAGTTATCTTCAATAATGAAAGTAGTTCCAATCAATCCAGCATTAGATTGTGATTTAAATGTAATTCCGCTTAAAAGTTATGAGTATTATGAAATTCACACTGCCTCTTCCATCTTTTTGGCGATATCCGTACCATTCTTAGTTCCTATTGATGAATTGGAATTAATCAACCATATTAATCAATTTTTCTCTGAAAATTCGATGTCTTATGAATCTCTAATTCTATTAATCTCACTCGGCCAATTAAGTTGGGGGGTTTATTCTCAATTCTACAAGAAATTTGGGCCGAGTTCACCGCTTTTCAATAGATTACGCTTGGGTTATTTCCACCCTATTTTATCCGTGCCTCACATAAATATCCGATATCGTAGTAATAATACCAATATCGTTTCTTTTAATTCTTGGATTGAGTTTTCCCATAGAATATCTGCTGATTTAATTGATGAGAAAGAATCTTTATTTTGGGCCATATTCCCATATGATTTATCCGACCAATATCTTTCTCATCAAGTTAAAACTGCTTTAATTTTCCCGCTTGGGAAAAAATATATCATGGGCAATCTATCCTGCTTTCAAAAGTCAATAGCTAATCGACTTAATGCTTCTACATTTAGTGAGATTGAAAGAATCTTTTCGGAATTTTCTGCCAAAATTTCCGACAATAAATTTCATTTGTGCATTTGGGATAGTAAAGGATGTATTCACTACGGATTCTTTGAACCACATGAATAAATCTTACATTTCAAAAAACATAAATAGTCACATTGTTTTCATTTATGTGGTATGAGTGACAAAACAATTTTTTTAAGAAGTGCAAGAAATCGAAATTATAGTTCCCCTTTCGATCCAATGGATCATAATCAATTAAAAGAGAGGCAACTGCAAATTTCAAATGATACTTTGGAACTAATATCCGATAATCGTAAAGATTTTCGCCGATATCAACAATTTATTTTCCAATTCTAACTTCTATATCTATTTATAATGTGTTACAATCTTTTTCAGCCTATAAATTACTTTTGAATTACATTTTGGACAAACATCAAACCTTCCCGCGGCTTTCCATTCATAATCGCAGTCCCAGCAACCCCATCCATACCAGTCTTCATAACAAACATCGCCTCCAATAATTTCAAAATCCTTATTTTCAACCAATGCTTTCGCCAATTTTTCCATTGCATTTCGTAAAATTCGGGAAAAAGTTGGTTGAGACACTTTTAAATTAGCAGCGCATTCCGCTTGAGAAAGTTTACAGTAATTATACAACCTTATTGCTTCATATTCTTCCAATGTAATCACAACTAGTTCTAATTCATCGGAATTTCTAGTAATATTCTTGTAGTAGGTTCTTTTTTTGTGAAAAGATTCCGGGTCAATCACTCGAATAAGTCTGCGCGGCATTATAAGTAACCTCCAACTGGTTCAAACAATAATTGTAGATTTCCATCTTTAAATGCATTGAAATTTTCTTTTACGGTGCCAAAGGTCCCTAAATACAACCTAATATTCGCTTGTAGAAGACCTGCTTTAACCTTATTTCCTATTCTTAAAACAACAATATCTGTTACATTCAAGTTTTTAAGCATTAGAACCTGAGACATACATTCTCCTTGCTGATGGGGGGCATTTTGAATAATTTCGACACTTTCTACTTGTTCCTTCTCTGGATTATATGTAATTATGGTAAAAGCGGGCGTATGTCCAAAGTGCTTGGTTAGTTCTGCATGAAGCCCTTGAATTGAACTCGGAAAGGCAATTTTTAACATAGTATTATCACGTAGAGACAAAATACAAATCATTAATACTTAAATGATGGTTCTAAGAATATATTTCAAATAAAAAATACAGGCGTTGACCTATTCTGCTAAAAATTACATCTTATAATTATCATGAAATAAGATCTAACTGCTTTTGCCATAATTTTTGTGAAATTTTCTCGAATTCGTGAGAAATTTTATCATCTTCCAAGAATTTGACAATTGGTTGCTGATTTACTATGGCGTATGGCCATCTTTCGTTCAGTGGAAAAGAACCAAGAATTTCCCAACCCTTTTGGTTGAAATATTCGGTCATTTTATTATACATTTCAGGATTCATATCTCGTTTATTAATAATTATCCCAAATGGAATATTAAACGATGATACAATTGAAATTGCTCTTTTAACATCATGTAGTGCGGCGGTAGTCGGTTCGGTGACCAAAATAACAAAATCAACCCCAGTTACAGCGGCTAAAACTGGGCAACCTATTCCTGGCGGGCCATCCATTAAAAGTAACTTCCTTTTTTCTTCTTGAGCTCGAGATTCCGCTACTTTCCGCAATTCCGTAACCATTTTTCCGCTAGTTTGAGATCCCAGAATAGTTTCCCCTGAAATTAAAGGGAAATCATAATCGGTTTGAAAGGAAGTTATTGTTCCACTATTAACTGAGGCAATTTTAAACGCATGGGTGGGGCATAATAGATGGCAGGCTCTACAACCTTCACAAGCGATGGTATCAACAATGGGTATCTTATTTTGCTCATCCCAAGATAAGGCATCAAATGAGCAGAAGTTTTGATCAATGCATTGCTTGCAATGGATGCATTTTTCTGGAAGAAATTCAGCTTTTTCAGTCGTTTGGACTGTTCGAACTGTCTTATTTTGGTCAAAAGCATTATTTTCGAGCGGGCGAAATAAAATAGCTAAATTGGCTGCATCAACATCTGCATCAGCAACTATAATTGAGTGGTTTTGTTTAGCCAGCATAAATGCTAAACTTGAAGTAATCGAAGTTTTTCCTACGCCCCCTTTTCCCGAAATCACAGTTACAGTGAATAGCTTTGATTTGGAATCGGATTCGGATTTTCCAGAAACCATTTATTTATCTCCCTCTCTGATTTTTTGTTTTTTTAGATTTTCATTTGAACTTTTTTTCGTTTTTAGAAATTCTTCAGTTAAAATCTCTTGAATTTGTTCAAAAATTTCGAGAAATTGAGTTTTCGCCGGAAAAGTCCTTGGATCAAGTGAAAATGGTTCACCAAGGGCGTAATCCTCCATCAAGGTTTTATCTACATCTACTGAACCTAAATATTCTATAGATTCATAACTTGAAAGCCTTTTTGATAGATCTTCTCCTTCTTTAGTAAGATTTGCCCGATTGATTATAAAGTAGGAATTCTTGTCAATAATTTCCAGCAATTCCAGAATTCGATTCAAATCATGTTCTCCGAAGGGTGTCGGTTCGGTAATGCTTATGACCATATCTGAAGCATTCAAGATTTTTTCTACATCACAATGAGCACCTGGCGCAGAATCGAAGATAATCAGATCATATTTAGAATAAATTTCAGGTTTTTGAACTTCATCGATCAAATGCTCCACGATATGTGCAGATAAGGCTTCAGATGGAGTTAATTCGCCCACCAACAGATCCAATCCTTCATAGGTTTGTGGATAATAATATTTCTTTCCAATGGGGCGATAACTTGAATCAATTGCATTATATGAGCATATTTTTTGACAAACCTCGCATCCCGAACATAAATGTGGCATAACTGAAGGAAAATGATCTGGAAACTGAAGGATTGCATGCCGATAACATGCTTTTTGACAATCCCCGCATTTTACGCATGCATTTTTATTGAATTTTGGCACGAAAATATCGATAGATTGAGATTCAACTGATTCATCGTCCAATTTTTTACCCAGTAAGATATAGGAATTTGGATTTTCAACATCGCAATCAACTAAAAGTACCTTGAAATTGTTTTTGCTGAAGGTTACCGCTAAGTTAGTGGCGATAAGGGTCTTACCTGTTCCACCCTTTCCACCAGTTACTGCCAAAATAGGCGGAAAAGATGAATTGGAGGATGTATGAGAGGAAATTTTTTCATCACTCTGTTCTTCATTCATTTTAGGGTTTCCTGAAAGATCTTCTTACTTATGTTTTTTACAGACGATGGTGACCTGGATTTGTTGCTCCCGAAATTTCTTCCAGCTGATTGTTAAGGTAGGCAGTGACTAAATCCTTAACTTTGGGATTATCTTGCGATAATGTGCTATACATGCGTATATTGGCTTGTTTTAGTGCGTTTGCTGCGTTAGGGCCATAATTTGCACCTAAAATTGCATTCACACCTTCTTCGGCAATTGATTGAACGGCTACTGGCCCAGCACCTCCCATTGCATTACTTCCTTGGTTTTGAATAACGGATACACTTTCAATTTCTCCATTCTGAAGAGTAACAATGGTAAAATAAGGACAACGTCCAAATCGGGTTGTAGATATGGCTTTAAGACCTTCATCTGAGGTACTAGGGACTGCTATTTTTAAGGGATTTGACATGTTTTCATCTCACTTTAACTTAGAAATTTTTAGATTTATTCAAAATATATGAATACCCATTCAAAAAAAGAATTCAAAGACTTTAAATATTTAGATTAAGTTACATAACTTAGTTATGAATAATTATTCATAATATTTAAATATATAATGGGATGGTAAAAATGCCTTACGGAGACAGAACTGGTCCAAATGGTCTGGGCCCACGCACGGGCCGAGGTTTAGGTTATTGCAATGGCTATCCTTATCCAGGATATGCAAATCCTGTAGGAGGTCCTCCTCTCTTCTTAGGTAGAGGGAGAGGCGGAGGTTGGGGCCGAGGTGGCGGTAGAAGGGGCTTTGGTCGCGGTGCCCTTTATTGGGGTGCTGTTCCCGGAGTTAGTTATCCTTATGCTGCACCTGCCCTTAATCCAGAAGATCAGAAAAAAACATATGAAGCCTATGTAAATAATCTTGAAACTGAATTAGAGAATGCAAAGAAGTATTTGGCCGAATTAAACAAAGCTTCTGAATAAATTGGAAAATTTTTTTGTTTTTTCTTTTCTTTTCTTATCCTTTTAAAATTATTCCAAATTTAATTCTTCAGGAGAACGTTTGTTGGCTTTTTCTCTATCTGCTGCACAAAGAGGGTTAAATTTACAAGGATCATCCGTATCTACCATTGATTCCATGGTCATATTTAATGGGAAAATAATAGGTTTAGCCATGGAAGTAACTAAATCCATTTGTATCTTACTTACATATGGTTTGTTTCTGAAATGTCTGTCCATCACTGCATCTAAATGTTTCAAATTGCGCGAAGCCATAAAAATTGTCATATTATAATCTCCAGTTGACTTAATAGCATTGATTACGAATGGACAGTATTCACATAATTCCATAACATCATTCGTTCGGCTAGTTTTCATGTTAACCCGTAATAGATTAAGTTCTGGAATTTTCTGAAAATTTACTCCAATTTGAGTGGCGATTAATCCCTTTTCTGTTAACTTCTTGATGCGCGCGCCTATAGCAGGCTGAGATAAGCCTAAAATATTTGCTATTTTTGAGTGAGTAATAGAAGGGTCAAGCTGAAGTTGATTGATAATGGCTTTATCGGTAGCATCAAGATAAAATTTTTTTTTCATTATTCAAAGAAAACGAGTATTTAGTGAGTATTTATTTTTTCCTTTTCCACCAACCTTTGAAAATTTCTAACGTTAACTAAGATGTTGAAATTTACCTATGTTCTTAATTTTCATTTCCAACAGTTTATTAAAGAAATTAACACTGATTATTATTAGTAGTGAACTATAGTTGAATAGATTATAATTCAAATAAATTGAGAGAAAAAAATATGGGACGTCCGCATAAATTCCGTAAAATTTCAAATGTTGCTCCGAAATTTACTGATTATCATCCGAAAGGAATAGATATACAAGATGTGGATCAAATGTTCCTTAGTATGGAAGAATTCGAAGCTCTTCGCTTGCGTTATTATGAAAATCTAAAGCAAACTGAAGCCGCTGTAAAAATGCAAATCTCTCAAACTACTTTTTCTAGGATATTATCTAAAGCTTTTAGAAAAATTACCAAAGCTCTAGTTGAAGGCTACGGTATTGCCATTCAAACGGATATTATAACACAACCTCCTACCTATGGCCGTGGACGACGCAGACGAGGGAGATATTTGGGAAGAGATGGTCCTCCACTGCAAATGAGAGATAATTTGCAGGAGAATTCGGTCTCACAAGTTAATTCTAGAGATTTTGAGTCCGCCATTAATCCGCCTCAATGGATTACCCCTATAGCTGAACCTAAGAAAATTGTGTTTAAAGGGTGGGGATGTTTAAACTGTGGATATATTTTCCAAACACAGCCAAGTATCAACAATAATGAAGCGGATGATTCCTCAATATCAAAAAAACCCAAATGTCCTAAATGTCAATCGTCAAAAACCTACTCTTTAATAAAAAAGCTTTCGCCCGAATCAAATTAATTCCCAAATTTTTTCTCAAATGTTTAATTTAACAACTTAATG
>CAYRPF010000001.1:45766-57026 GCA_964426185.1 uncultured archaeon
TTGAAGCATTTAGTCAGTTTAAGCATTTACCTTATCGCTGGTCTGGTCGGAAAGTTAAAATATTTCTGAGCCAACAAGGATTTCTAAGTTATCAGAGATCAAAGCCTGCAGGATACATTTTGGATATCTCAGCAATTGATGAATTTAGAAAGAAAGGCATTATTGAAGAAGAAGTCAAGAAGTCGAAATCAGAATCCTCAAAAAAACCTAAGATTTCGTCCACATCAATTACCGTCTCTCAAGAATCTATTTTACAAACCATCCCCAATTTTCCTCAATATTTGCTTAAACGCATGCCAAAACAAGCCAGGTCGGCTTTTCGTCTGGGTTTATCTCAAATAAATTCTCTTTCTTCAAAAAAAATTGATATCATGATTGAATATTTAACTGCAGCTAAGATCTTTTTTGATACTTCCTATACTAACGAAAGAGAATTAGTTGCAGCTATCGATCAAAAAATTCGTTTCATGTCAGAAATTTCAGAAAAACGACATAATGAAAATGTGGATAAGATTTTTCAAAAAACCTTCACTGAATTTTATAATAGCGGAAAATTCTCATCAATTATTAAAAATTGGGGAGAAAAATATCAGATAGAGGAATGTGCTTATCAAATTTGGAAAAAAATGGGTAGAAAAGCCAAGAAAATTCCAATCTCTGATTATGCACTCCGGAAGATGATTATATCTACATTGAAGGAAAAATTCCCAGAAAAATCAGCTTAAAATTTTTTTACTGGCTTGTATTATTCAAAATATGGGAAAAATTCAAGAAAATCGTATCAAGAATATTCAAAAATCCCTTCAATCTCTCAATTCTCTTCAATCAGATGAAAATAAAATAGATGGCTGGTTATTCTATGATTTTCACAATCGGGATCCACTTGCTTATCGCATTCTTTTATTGGATGAGCAAGCTTTTCATTCTCGCCGTTGGTATTACTTCATTCCCACAAATGGTTCACCCCAAAAGGTGGTAAGTTCCGTTGAACCCAATGTATTGAATGAATTACCTGGAAAAAAGAATATTTACCTTTCATTGCAGCAAAAAAAAGATTTTTTTACTCAAATTCTATCGTCCAATAAAAATATATTAATGAACTATTCTCCTATGAATGATGTGCCTTATGTTTCTATGGTAGATGCCGGAACCTTTGAATTCATCCAAAATTTCGGCTGTTCTATTCGCTCTGCCCAAGAATTAATTCAAAAATTTGAAGGTTTGGTAGATAATCAAGCATTTAAAACTCATAAAGAAGCGGGGAAAATTATGCATGAAATCATGCAGAAATCCTTTTCAGAAATCAGTCGTCGGCTTCGTGAAGGAATATCTTGCAGAGAGATTGATATCAAGAAATTCATTCAACAACAATATGCTGAAAATAATTTAATCTCGGATGGAAGCCCGGAAGTTGCCATCAACAAGAATGCAGCCGATCCCCATTATTTTCCAACCGAAGAAAGCCCATCTATGAAAGAAGGAGATTTGGTTCTAATTGATTCATGGGCAAAATTAAATAAACCAGGCTCTGTTTATTATGATTTCACTTGGATGGCCTATATCGGTAGAGAAATTCCTGAAAGGATCCAAAATGTGTGGAATATTGTGCGGTCGGCGCGCGATGCAGCTATTGAATTTGAACGAAAGAAACTCAGCAGTGGAGAGCCTTGTTATGGATTTGAAGTAGATAATGTGTGCAGAAAAGTGATTGGTGATGCTGGATTTGGAAAATTCTTCTTACACAGAACAGGACATTCAATCGGTCAAGAAGTTCACGGAAATGCAGTCAATATCGACGGATTAGAAACTAGAGATACGCGCCAAATACAACCTGGAGTACTGCACTCGGTAGAACCTGGAATATATTTAGCCAAGGAAGGTATCGGAATTCGCTCGGAAGTTGATGTTTATGTGGATAAAGACAGAAATGTTAAGGTCACTGGGCCAATCCAACAAGAAATTGTGAAAATTCAACCATAGAAAGCTTTTTGTTATTTTGTATTTTTTAATTAAAGACAAATGATGTAGTTTATAAATGGTTTGTGATTAATCGGCATGATTGAATATGCCGATTGATTCTCTATTTAATTCAGCAAATCTGAGGCGAGGTGAGTTTTCCCGTGAAAGTACGCCTCTTAAATATCCCCCTGCGTTGGAATTTGAGCCGAAACATCAGACCATTTCTCTTTCTTTCTCTTTGGAAAATAAAATTGCAAAAGGTTTTGTGGAAACCCAGTTAATCTCCAAGGTTCAAGCCGCCCAAGTAATTAAATACGATGCAGTTAATTTGAATGTTGAAAAAGTTGAAGGTCCAGATGAATGGCACTATAACGGTACAGAATTGACTTGTATTTGGAAAAATCCTATCCCCAAAGGTCAAGCTGCAAGAACTAAGGTATACTATAGCATTGATCACCCTATTTCTGGTTTATATTTTAGTTATCCTGATGAAAAATATCCCAACCGTCCTAAATACGCCGCCACCGATGTGGAATCCATCCGTGCTCGCTATTGGCTTCCCTGTATAGACCACCTCAGCGTTCGGTGCACTCTTGATTTCTTCCTAACATCTGAAAGTTCCCACATAATACTGGCTAACGGAAAATTAATTTCTGAAGATATTGGAGAAGATGGCAAGAAAACCGCTCATTGGAAGTTGGATTTTCCATGTCCCAGCTATTTAATCACCTTTGCTGTAGGTGAATTTATTGAATATAAGGATCGGGATGCAGATTCTGGTAGAGAAATGATCCCAGTTTCATATTACACAACAAAAAACTTTATGGTTAATGATCTGGGAAAAAGTTTTTCGGGAACTCCTGAATTTATTGAATGGATGGTTAGAAAATTCAAATGTCCACTAGAATGGCCCAAATATTTCCAAATTGCTTCAACTCTACATAGAGGTGCCATGGAAAATATCTCATTAGTTACATGGGGCGATTTTGCTATAATGGATGAACGTACCCGAAAGGAATTCAAATGGTTAGTTGATTCTATAAATGTTCATGAGCTTTCTCATTCATGGTTTGGAGATATGATTGTGTGTCAAGATTTTGCTCACGCCTGGCTTAAGGAAAGCTGGGCAACTTATGTAGAAAAATTATATTATGAAGATTTCTTTGGAGAAGAGGAATATCTCTATGGAATGTATGAAGATCGTCGCGATTATATGCGCGAAAGCGATGAACGCTATGCCCGACCTATTGTAACCAAAAAATACGAATCGTCGTGGGATATGTACGATAATCATCTTTATCCGGGGGGTTCATTTCGACTGCACATGTTGCGTAAAAAAATCGGAGATGATGCCTTTTTTGCAGCCACAAGCGATTATTTGAATACTTTTAAGGGAAAAACGGTGGAAACGGTGGATTTCCAGCGTAAATTAGAAGATTATTCCGGAATGAACTTGGAACCATTCTTTGATCAATGGTTTTATAGCGCGGGATATCCCAAGTTGAAGGCAGAATTCTCATATGATGAAAAAAATCGAATGGTGCAAATTAGGCTGGTGCAAAACCAAGTCGATGAAAAGAGTAAAATCGGGGTTTTTCATTTTCCATTAGTTATTGCGTGGGAAACTTCAGAAGGTGAATTTAACAATCGAAAATATGAAATAACCCAAAAAGTGCAGAATTTATACTTTGAATGCGCTAGAAAGCCTCTCCAGGTGCGTATCGATCCGGAATTTCACCAATTATACAGCTTGGAATTTAATCCCGGCCAAGATATGTTGATAAGACAACTTAATACCGACGTAATCATAGGAAAAATTCACGCTGCTTATGAATTGGGCAAAATTGGAACCCATAAATCGATTTTAGCCATCTTTAATCAATACCAAGTTGAGAAATTCTGGGGGCTCAAAGTAGAGTTTATTAAGGCGATTCTTTCCAGCTACAACTATTATGCTATAGAATCTGCAGTAAGATTACTTAATCAGGAGCAAGATCCAAAGGTTCTGTTCCACACTATCTCACTACTGGAAGGGAAACGTCATAAAATTGTAGTAAAAATGATAAAGAATTTTGTGGAACGACCTGAATTCTTCTATTATTCCAAGGGAATGGCGCTTAAAGTATTAGGAAGTCAGCGTAACGATGAAATGTGGGAGTATCTTTCTTCATATTCCATTAAAGAAGATTTCAACGGTATAATAGAAGGTGCCCTTTACCAAGCGATAGGAAAACTTCGCACTGAGAAGGCACTTACATTTCTGAAAGATCGCCTGCTTTATGGCTCTGTTGATGATAATCTTCGACAAAAGGTATATATTGCTGTGGGAGACGCACTCACTTGGGCGGATAAGCGCGTTAAAGAGCAATTTCTTGAATTATTCCAAACTGAATTGGAGATTCTTATTCAAGAAATGGATCTACTTTACCTTGGAATGGTGATGCGTAATTTGAAAATTTCTCAAGTAGTTGGGTTGCTCGAGGCATTAAAATCTCGGATTTCCAGCCAATACCATCCCAGATTGGAAAAATGGATTGAAAATACTCAAAAAAAGGAAACTTCTGAAGAATCATCCAAACAAAAAACGGAAAAGGTGGAAAAATTAGAAAAAATTTTGGGTAAATTGGTAGATCGCGTAGAAAAATTGGAAAATAAACTGTTTCCAGCCGAAAAAAATGATAAAAAATAATTGTATCGAGTGGAATTCTCAATATCTTTTTTTTAACTTCAAAATGGTAATCAATACATTTTACATTAACGGAATATTTTCATTTGTGTGATTTTCTATGAATGAAAATTTGTATCAATTAACTATTACCTCTGAAGCTTTGAAATACATTCGATCCGAAGGTTCCAACAAATATCAAGATGCATATACTTTAGTTTTAGCCGATTCTCATGCAATAGGAGGGGTAATCGTCCCTGAAATCCACCCCATTGAAGTGATTATGGGAAATATGCATTTTCGACAGATTTTTTCTCCAGACTATCGTGATTATGGCTTTCCAGTATACTTAGACAGAACTATGGAAAGAGAAGGCTATGTTCCTGAACATATGCTAATTGATTATGAATTAACACATGCTGGAATGGATTTGGTTTTTAAAAATCCTGATTTCGAGAATTAATCATGATGAAATATAATTATTTGGGTCATGGGATTTTGCACAAAGATAAGGTCAGGCATCTTCTATTCTCTGATGACGGGCATTTTTGTTATTCGGCAGGATGGGATAAAACCATTGTTAAATGGAATATAAAGCAGATCAAAGACCAAAATATTTATCCAGAGTGGAGATTTTGGGGACATAATGCCCCAGTTTCAGCAATTGTAATCATATTTCCTGAAAGTTTGCTGATTTCCGGGGATAAGAAAGGATTCCTATTTGTGTGGGATACAAATAAAGGCAATTTAATATTACAAACAAAAACCTTGCATCCGAAAATTACCGCTTTAACTGTAAGTAAAGAATTTACATCGAATTTGCCTATTAAATTTTACAGTGGTGGTTCTGATGGAAAAATAACTTTATGGGAGCTTTTTAGAAACCTCGAAATTGCTAACAAACCATGGAATATAAGAAAAATCAAGATTTTCTCCGGACCATCGCAACCGATCCATCAAATTCGTGAAGATTTGATACATAATAGACTGATTTGTAGCGGAGATGAGTCTTTAGTATATATATGGGATATAGGTAAGCATGAAAGTCCACCCATAACGCTGAGTTATCCCGAAAAAATTATATTTTCCTTTGATTTAGCAATATCTAAAGATATGGGATTAATTTTATGCGGAGGACAGAAAAAAGCCTTGTATTTGATTGAATATATTCAAAATACCCCTGCAATCTTGCTGGATCGGGTGAAAACTTCCGCACCTATTAGTTTTATCCGCTATAACCCAGAAACCCAGCAATGGCTGGTATGCGATTTTAAAGGTTGTTTCTCTATTTATTCTATAAAAAACGAAAAAATTTTGAAAGAAAATGATTTTATCTTGGAAAATTTGCAAAATATGCTCTTTATCGGCCTCAACCGTGATTGGAGATATTTGGCAGTTTCTTCATGTTCTGATCTAACTCATCAAATTCAGTTTTTTCGCCAATTAAACTAATTATTTAAATAATCTGCGGAGAAATTTTCTAGTCACCTTTATAATGGCCATATCTACCTTGTTTTTAGAAGGTTGTAGAATGCTCTTTGAAATACTAATTATTTGCCTTTGCATAATACTATTGATAATAATCGTTTTAGGGATTCATTTGGTAAATAACAATGAACGATTGGGCGAATGGAGCACATATCCAAATGCAAATCTTTACCCCGATGAGCATCATACACCATATATGGGTTTTCCCGCTCATCAGATTGTCCCGATTAAATTGAAATTCTGCCCTAAATGCGGTGAACCAATTACCAATTTAATGAAAATGCGGTTAGCACAAGGTCTAGTTACTTTTTGCGAAAATTGCGGTTGCCGCATCAACCCCGAAATTTAATTTTAAGATTTAACTCGTTTTTCATATTTTTTCCGAATAATGTCTTGATTTAAGGGGAGACTATTTAACCTAACATCAGTTAAATAAAATTGCTTTTATACATTTCACGCTTATTTGAAATAGAGGACAATCAGTAATTACTGAGGCACATCATTATGTTTAAATTAAATTTTGATCCTAAGAAAGTCGAAGAAAAGCACATTATTAATCCTGAAGATCTCTTACCAAAAGAAGTAGAAACCACAGATGGAAAAATCTCTCCGTTTGATGCGAAAAAAATAATAAAATCCCTGATGGTCGAAACTAAACTCGAAGAAGAAAAAGCAGTTCAAGTAACGATAAACGTACTCCGAAAACTAGGCGGGTTGGGGTTGGAATTTATCGCAGCACCTCATTTACGAGAGTTAGTTTGTGGTGAATTAACGGCACAAGGATTACATGAATATCGAAATCGCTATACTCGACTGGGAATTCCAATTTATGATGTTAAAAAATTGTTAACTGAACAGCGGGGCCAAAATTTTGCTTCCTTTCTAGCAGCCCAAGTGATAGAGCAATATGTTCATCTTGATAGGTTAAGTGAAGCCGCCGAAATTGTTATTGAACAAATTTCTCATTACACTAAAAATTTACCAGAAGAAGAGAGAACTTTAATTGAAAGCGCCATGGAAAATGCTCTAAAATTATATAATGAAAAAAAGAAGAAACATTTGGTTTAAAAAGAACCATTTGGTTAAAAATTACATTGGATGAATTTTCTTCTCGATTTTTTCGATTTTTTCTTTCACGTAATGATCGACTTCCCGCAGTTCGAGTAAAGCGATTTCATGCGCACGTGCAGGATCACTTTGTTGAGACTCAAAATCACCAAATATTTGTGCTTCTTCTTGGCTTTTCAAAGCTTGCAGTTCTTCCTTGCTAAATTTGTGAGAAATTGCCCCATCGCGGATATAATATAAACGATCTGCTATTGCTTTTAACTCTGGGTCGTGTGAAACGATAATCATAGTCTTATCTGGAAATTTCTCTATTATTGAACGAAGTAATTCCATAATCACTCTTTTTGAGGCAGTATCCAGCTCACCCGTGGGTTCATCACAAAGGATGATGTAGGGATTATTTGCTAAAGCGGCTGCAACTGAGACTCGTTGTTGTTCTCCTCCACTTAATTCATCTGGTCTGTGCTTTTTTCTTTCACTCAATCCAACTATATCGAGAAGTGAATCCACAAATTCCTTACTTGCTTTATTTAAAGAATGGGATAATTCCAAAGGGAGAAGTATATTTTCTTCAGCGGTTAACTCGGGAATTAGGTTTAAGAATTGAAATACAAAGCCAATCTTCTTCCGACGATATTGTTCCATTTCTTTATCTGTGAATTGTGCGATGTCGACTCCATTTACAATAATTCGACCTGAACTAAGGCGGTCCAGCCCTCCAATCACATTCAACAATGTAGTTTTTCCACATCCACTGGGACCCATAATTACAGTTATTTCCCCTGCATGGAATTCGCAGTTTAATCCACGCAGTGCCACTACTTCAATTTTTCCTCTTTTATATATTTTAATGGCATCATCTACTTTAATCAATCCTTCCCCTGAAACTGGGATGTAGGTGGATTTATTATTTTCTATGCTATTTTTACTCATTTTCTTCACTATTTCCATTATGAATATTTATGATATTAAATAAAAAAATCAAATATTTTAAGCTGATATTCGTAAAAGATCGCTGATTTTTGACACATCTGATTTGCGGGTTTCAATGGCCACTGCAATTACAATACTGACCAAGAAAGCTAGTAGCGTTCCTGCCAACTGAAGTAAAAGTTTACCCCACTGGATGAAGATCTCCCTTTGAATGCCACCCAAAGCGCCAGCGAAACCTAAATTATTCAGCTGCAAGATTATAGCAGCACCTCCTATTATACCAGTAAAAGTGAATAGTGTGCCTAGCAAGATAAGTGTCAACCCTTCTGCAATCTGAATTTTGTATAATATCTTTTTCTCTACACCCCGCGCTCGTAACAAACCCATATCATGTGCTTTTTCGTTAATTGAGATGTACATTATAATTGCAATTCCAAAAGTCACAATTGTTAATAGGTATAGACTTTCCAAATTGATAAAACGCAGTAAAGAACCAGTAATATCAATGCTGCTTTCTTGGAGGAGAAAATATTCATCATAATAACCCGCTGCATCCCATTCTTCGAGTAGTGAGAGTAAAAAATCAGAATCGATATCTTCTAAAGACTTTCCTTCAACAGGATAAAAGACTATTGTCATTTGGTTCATTCTTCCATTCGGTATCGTTTGATTTGCTACAATTATTTGGGCGTTCCATCCATATTCATTAGTTAAAGGAAAACCGGTATAACTACCTATGATTTTCAAATCTTTTTCTAATATTGTATCTGTATCGTTTGCAGACGGGTATTGAATTGTTATATTTTCGCTGATTGCATAACCTTGTTCAACCATTGAATCGGGTATGAGACAGTAGTCCCCATCAGCGAGTTTAGAGATTGCATCTTTACCGTATTCCGAATTAATCCATTTAGATTTAATATTCATATGACTGCTGAAATTCTTTGCTGATATTAAATCGATTTCTGCACCACCAAAATATTGATAATCATCAAAAATCCCACCAGTTTCAAGATTGAGTTGACCTTCAATTCCTCCACCATATAATCGTCCGAACCAATTTATATCTTGAACATTTGCTTCAGTATAATTCGGTTCCATAAAATCTAAAAGAGTTCCTAATCCTTCTGATTTTAGTTTAGGTGAATAGAGATCAATTCTCACTCCATCTCCTGTTAATAGAGTTGCTCGTTGATTTTGATAATTAACTTCAGATCCTTCCACAGTAGCTGCCATTACCATAAAACTCAAAGCCATGGCTACAATAAATACTAAGCGAAATGACCTAGCTTGATTATTAATAATACTTTTGGAAGTAAATACTGAGATATTCTTGGAAAATAGGCGACTAGTTTGTTCGACAAATTTTTGAAAGAGTTTGACATTTCGGCAAAGTAATTTTACCAAAGCATAAGTTAACATAAAAGGAGCGAAGGGTAAGAGAGCAGTTGAAAGCATCATTAGAGGGTAGAGTAAAATTATCACCCCAAACCCCGCTTGCTTTATTAGAATATCTCCCAAAAGTGTAAATAATATGGGAAATAACCCGAGTATTAGTAGAAACCAATCTAGTTTACGTTTTGGTATGGTGTTATGAGTTATTTCATGATATTTGGCCAAACCTTCAATTGGTTCCATTTGAGCAAATTCTTTTAATGGTTTACGCACAGCTACCAATGAGATCAAAATACCACCTATAATACCCAAGATCCAGGTTGAAATTTTCATAAACTCTCCAGAAAATAGCTGTCCTAAGATTGAAAGAACGGTTTGGCCTTGGAGGGCTGGAGGATAAATACGGCTTAACACCAAAGTGGATGTAAAATTTCCCCCAATAATTCCTAAAATACCTCCAATTGCTCCAAGTATCAATGCTTCCAAAAAGAACATTCCCTTTAGCTGCTTGGTACTTCCTCCTTTTACCTTTAATAAAGCTAACTCACGTCTCCGCTGTTGGTAACTCAACATCCAGTTAGTTTTACATAAATACCAGCCCAAAATCAAAACCGGAAGAGAAATTATCAAAAATAATGCTTGGTAAAGGACCATTTGTAATTGAACTTGGAATACTGCTTGATTTAGAGCTGTATTAATGGAAATAAATTCTCCTTCTCCAACTCGATCTATTCGGTTTTTTATATAATCTAAACGTGAGGTTATTTCACTAGGTTGAATATTAAGCATCTCTGAATGATCCAACAGCATACAATATTGAATTACAAATGGTTCGCCTCCATTCATCCATAAAGATTCTCCATAGTGCTGGATTTGTGAAACACTCTGCATCTGAGCTTCTAATTCTGTGATTATGGATTGAATATATGTCATATTGCCTAAAATCACTCTGGAATCATCTGGATAATAACCATATTGATTGCCGACAAATTGCCCTAACTGACTCATCTCAAGGATATTCATGGTGCCTAAAATGGGAATATTTGATACATTGACCAAATAGTAGAAATGTTTGAAATCTTCGCCAATTTGCCCGTATTCTTCAAAACGGAGTCGAATAGTTAAATTATCCCCTGTGGAAAGGTTCATCATTTGGGCAAATCCATTATCAATATAAACGCCTTCTTTCGATAAATTTAAGGGTGTATTAAAGCCAACAAGATTCTCAAATCTCTTGATTATTTCTGGATTCTCAAAAATGTTTTGACTTAATCCACAGAAAAATGAATAATTAAACCAATTCCATACTTCATAGTCTGAAGATTCATCCGACTCTACAAAAATCGACCAATTTACAGAAGTTGAATCTGGAATATAAATGGATTGATAGTAACTGGCATAACCCACTGCATAGGAAGTGAGATATTCAGGTAGTTCGACCTTCAATTTCCCAATTCTACCCAAATTTACAGTAACATTATCATCCTTGCTTTTGATGGTGAAATCTACTTTCACTTCATCCAACTGCTCCTTAATCATTTGTTGTGCCATTCTATTACTAGCAATATTCACTCCTGATACCAACATGATACTCACAATAATTCCGATCATAATCAATAGTGAGCGTGTTTTATTCCGCCAGAGTGAACGCCTAAGATAGTTTCTAATCATATTTAGAACTCCTAATTTCAACAATTCAACATTGTCTTAAGTATAACAATCTCCGCTTTTTGAAATTTATCCTTTACTTAT
>CAYRPF010000001.1:57126-62227 GCA_964426185.1 uncultured archaeon
AAAAATCAAATGACAAATTTCATGCTTCGTGATGAGAGAAATAATCGCAGTTTGAATAAAATTCTACATGTTAGAACAACGGAGAAGTAATTTAGAACATTGTAAAAATATGAGAAATAACTTCCACAATGTAAATAAACTGACATTATTTGTAAAATACATTAGGATAATTAACTGGGATGCATTACATTTCAATATGGTGGAAAGTATTACGATTTTCTGTTCTTCCAGCGATGCCATCGATGAGAAATATTTTAAAGTAGCAGAAAAAATGGGGAAATTAATTATAAAGGAAAAAATCAATTTGGTATATGGAGGTTCTGCAGTAGGATTAATGGGACGCTTGGCTAAAACTGTATTAGAACATGGAGGGCACGTAATTGGAGTAATTCCTAAAAAAATCTCTCAAAGAGTTCCACACTTAGAACATTATCATGAACTTATTGTAACGGATACCATGCGGGAAAGAAAAGCCGTAATGGAATCCCGAGCCGATGCTTTCGTTGCATTGCCGGGGGGATTTGGTACTTTAGAAGAGCTGATTGAAATCATAACTTTGAAACAATTGCAGTATCACCACAAACCTGTTGTTATTCTTAATTCATTCGGGTGTTTTAATCATCTTCTAGATCATTTTGAATTTTTATTTCAAAATTCATTTGCAAAATCTCAATATCGAGCACTTTATCATGTAGCTGAAACACCAGAGGCAGTGTTTGATTACCTTAATCAATACTTTCCCACCGAATTTGAAAGCAAATGGTATCTAACCAAAGATGGATTTGAATCTTCTTGAAATTTTTCAAAATTTGTTTTCCTTATGATCCATATGGAATTTTCATATACTGAAGGATCCGTATGAATTCTATGGGAAATCCATTTCATACCCATAATCTCTTCTCTTAATTAGAAAGATTTCTTCTTTGTTATAAGGAAATTACTTCATAAAGTCGTATTGCTAAAGAATCTTCTATGAAATTACCATAAAAAGGGGGGTAAATAAACACTAAAATGGTCTGGCACGAAATTATTTATTCAATATGTGTAGGTTCATTAATTGCAGGGGTTATACTAGTTGCTGTTTTATTGATTTTTTCCATGAGTGCGTTATCCGGTAATCATGAAATAGATCAAGCTAGTTCGGGGGATTTAGACCATGATGTGAATCTGGATCACGATGTTAGTATCGATCACGATGTTAGTATCGATCACGATGTTAGTATCGATAGTATTGATCACGATGTTAGTATCGATCACGATGTTAGTATCGATAGTATTGATCACGATGTCAGTATTGATCACGACGTTCCTATCGATCATGACATTAATGTTGGCCATGAACTCAATTTAGGGCATAATTTGCCTGATTATATAGAAACTAAGGGAAAAACTCCACTTTCTCTTCGGTTTTCGCTGTTTTTACTTTGGTTTGGCGCGGCAGGAACGTTCCTATATGATTTTTTATCACTTAAAATCCTTTGGATCGCCCTTACTATTTTGGTCTCAATAGGGTTTTCAATTCTTTTATCAAAAGTTTGGGAAAATATTGCCAGAAACACCATGTATAGAGTGCGGTTAGGAAATGAATTACTCGGTCGGCAAGTAACGGTAAAAATTCCAGTGTCAAATGAAGGTGGAGTGATTTCAGTAAATACTCATGATTCGGTACAGATGTTGGCGGCTCGCACACTTAACCCATTAGGTTACTACTATCCCGGTGATCAAGTTTATATCTGCAAGGTAGAGAACCAAGTTTATTATGTAGATTTAGATCCTGCGAACATTCAATATAATCGGTGATATTTCTAATTTTTTTTAATTATATATCATTAAAATGCAATTTTTTTTTTATCAAACACTTCAAATTAAATACTTCAAAAATGAAAAAACAAAAAAAAGAAGGAACAAAATAATGGCAGAATTCAGTATTGGTACAGCAGGAATTGTGATCTTGGTCGTATTGACCTTGATTTTAATTGCTGTTTTTTTTGCATCTCGCTATCGTAAATTTAAAACCAACGATTATGTGATCCATCTCCGTAACGGCAAAGTTCATTCTGCTGGAAGAGGTGGGAAAATTATTAAATTTCCCTTAATTGATGAAATCGTAGTGATTCCGACCACAACACGAAAAACACTCTTGAATTCCAGCGAAAAGATTCTTTCGAGAGAATTCCAAGATGTTAAGATATCTGCAATTTTATATTGGAAGGTTTCAAACCCTCAAACTGCCTTTAATGCGGTTCAATGGGATCCAAGGTCAACTGATTATGTAGAGAAAATTCTTAGTACAGCTACTGAAGCAATCATCCGAACCACTTGTGCATCTTTGGCAATTGAGAAAATAATCTGCGAACGCACAGAAATTATTAAGTTAATTACCGATCAACTTTTAAACCTCACACGTGATTGGGGTATTGTTATCGAGAGCTTGGAAATCATAGAAGTTCAAGTCATCGATTCGGATTTAAAAGAAAACATGGAAGCCATCAAAAAAATCGAAGAAAAACGCAAAGCCAAGCTTTCTGAAGCTAATGCTATGGAAAAATATCGACTTCGGGAAATTGAAGTAGCTCGAATGGCGGGAGTGGCGGAAAAAAATGCCCAGATTCAAATTCAGCAAGAAGAAATGAAGAGAATGGAGATTGAAGCAGACGCATATCGTAAAGCCACGGTATTAAGAGCGAAAGCAGATGCAGAAGCCATTCGAATGAAGAAATTGGCTGAATATCAAGCTGAAGCTGAAGGTATTCGACAGAAAATGACGGCGGAAGCAGAGGGTTTAGAAAAACAAGTAGCGGCAATTTCGAAAGCCGATCCAAATTTCATTACATTAAAGATGTTGGAGAGATTACCTGAAGTTTATTCCAAACTGGCACCCGAGAAAATGATTGTAATGGGCGAAGGAAATAACAGTTTCAATTCACTTATCACTAGTATTCTTCCGATGATGGAATTACTTCCCGATTTTCGTAATTACATTACAAAAAGAGATGATGCTGAGCAAAAACAAAAAGATAAGCTTAAAAAATCAAAAAAGGATGAATTTCCATTGGAAGTTTTGATTCCAGCCGAACCCAGTCCGAAAAAGAGGGTTAAAGCAGTATAGATAATGCAATTTATTCCAATTCACCATTTTTTAGAACTTTTTTTAACTTTTTTTTCATTCTTTCTTATACCGCAATATTTACTGTAAATCCTAAAATAGTGTGGTTGATTGAGTTATGTATTAAAAACAAGGATAATTTTAACATGCCAGAAGCTGAGATAGTAAAGAAACATGCCGCAATAAAAAATCGCCCAAATACTATATCCAGTTTAACGAAGGATCTTAAGAAATTAGGTGTACAACTTGGAGATATAATCTTAGTGCACTCTTCTTTATCCGCTTTAGGTTGGACCTCAGGAAATGCCGTAGCAGTAATCGAGGCACTTAGGAAAGTAGTGGGACCGGCAGGAACAATCGTAATGCCTACCCATACTTCTGAGAATAGTGACCCGACCAATTGGCAACACCCGCCTGTTCCTGAATCTTGGTGGGAAATAATTAAAAAAGAATCCCCTCCCTATGATCCACTTATAACTCCCACCAGAATGATGGGTACAATCGCCGAGACTTTTAGAAAATACCCTGGGGTGTTAAGAAGCAATCATCCTCAAGGTTCTTTTGCCGTTCTTGGTCCCTATGCCGCCGAAATCATAAAAGATCACCAATACACCCCAGAATTTGGCAAAGGATCACCCATTGATAAATTATACCATCTAAATGCAAAAATTATTCTGCTGGGAGTAGATCATCAAAATAATACTAGCCTGCATTATGCTGAATGGAAGGCTATTCTTCCAAATAAACCATACCGTAAACAAGGTACAGCAATTCTTGAGGAAGGAAGAAGAAAATGGATAGAATATGAAGATATTGATTACAATGATGAAGATTTCATGAAGCTTGGAAAGGAATATGAAAATTCAAACCTCCCATTTTCTATCGGGAAAGTGGGTATTGGCACTGCAAAAATCTTTCTGATGAAAAATTTGGTCGATTTTGCTGTTAATTGGATGGAAAAGAACAGAGCATTAAATAAATCACAAAATAATTAGCAAAAAAAAACATGTAGCAGGAATTTTTACAAGAAGTGGTGAATCGAAAAATAAACGAACAGAAATCCTTTGAAAATCGAGAAATGGAAGTATCTTCACCTTCTTCTAATATTCTCGGAAAACAGCAAAAATTAATACTATCTATAATTGTTTTCGTTAATTTTCTCCGTGTTTTGGGTGGAACCGCGATTTCGATGGGGTTACCTGGGTTTATATTGATTTTACAAGGAGAAATAACCATTTATGGTTTGATCTTGGCCGTTTATACATATACCCAGACAATTTTCCAAACACCAATCGCCTTTTTATCCGGATCGAATTGGCAGAAAAAAGATGTTGATAGGTGGAATGTTAGTATTTCTAACAGGAACAATTCTATGCAGTGTTACAGTAAATTTAATTCAATTAATTATTTTTCGCGCCATTCAAGGTTTGGGTGCTTATTCATCGATTTTACTCACCATAAACACGGATTCTTTCGAAGATAAAGCCCGTTCAAAAGCGATTTCGTATTATTCAGCTTCACTTTCTGGCGGTTATTTAATCGGTACCATGTTGGGGGGTATTCTTTCAGAATTTATTGGAATCAGGGGAGTATTTTATGTATGCGCCAGGTTGATAACTATGGCACTAGCTGCGATTATTTTTCTTGTGCCAGAAACAGCTCCAATGAGAGCATTTCCTTCAAGTAAATTAGATGAATTAAATGAACCTAAAAAAAGAGATTCGGATTTAGATTTAGGCGAATTAAAAGGGCGATGGAAATTCGTCATCAAAAGAAGGTTTTTATTCGGGGTGCCTTAATTTTAGTACCTCTCTCCCTTTTTTATATTTTAGGGATAAAAATTGCCCCAAAAATTTCCAAAAGTAAAGGATTTTTGTGGTTGTTAGGAAAAGCAACCTTTATATTTGTATTTGCAGGAATATTGCCAATTTTACACAAAAACATTTACCAGAGCATGCCAGAGGCACGGGAAACGGCATCTATAATACTATGGGG
>CAYRPF010000001.1:62327-103694 GCA_964426185.1 uncultured archaeon
GGTGTCTATGCTTTCTTGTCAATATTGTGGTTTTTGATAAGTTTATGGATTTTTTTTATCAGGAAAAATAATAAAAATTAACAAAATAAAAAATAAGGCAGAAAAATATCTAAGCATTTCTGTAATTGAACTTCTTAACTTCTTCTAAGAGTACCACTGGATTATCGGTAAAAATTCCATCCACCTGCCAGTGAAGAAGCCGTTGCATAGTCTTTCGGTCATTTATAGTCCAAACTTGAATCGCTATGCCAACATGGTGAGCAAACGCAATAAATTTTGGAGTAATCAAACGAACAATGTAATATACCTCTGGAATTTGCAGCGCAAAATATGGCAATTCATTCTTAAAATACGTAAGTTGACGTTGTTTGAAACTAATCATTTCTGCTGAAAAATCGGTAGATTTCTCGAAATTTCTCTTGGCAAATTTCTTAGCCTTCCTCCAAAATGAAAACACCTCCCTCGGTCCTGCAGAAGTTGCTATTTCGGGAGCTACTTTCCTAAAAGCATTCACTTGAGCTTGATGAAAAGAGCCAACCATTACTCGTTCAGTGGCATTTAATTCTTGTAATTTCTGGGCTAAAAGCACTGGAGCTTTCTTAATTTTATCCTTTATATCGATATTGAATCTGACATTGGGGAAAAGGGGAATTATTTCCTCGATAGCATGGATTTTCAATCCTTTGCCGCGAAAAGGGAACGTTTTTTCTCCATTTTTTTCTTGTGAAAATCTATATCCTGCATCCAGTTTTTTTAGCTCTTCTAAAGTATAATCTGAAACTTTGCCCGTGCCGTTTGTGGTTCGATCCAACATGTTATCATGAAAGAAAACAAAATGCCCATCTTTTGTTAAATGAACATCGGTTTCTATGCAATCCACGCCAGCATTATATGCATCTTCAAATGCGGGAAGTGTATTTTCGGGAATTAATGCACTTACACCGCGATGAGCCATTATCAGCGGGCGAGTATTTCTAATAAAAGGATGTTGGCTGTATTTCCACATTATGATAAGGAAATTATTATGATTCAAATTTCTTTTCTTTCTAACCCCTCCCTCTAGAAATGTTTGATATATCGTGCTTAAATTAACTGGATGCCATAATTGAATCCATTTCTTGAAAATGTTTTGCCGTAGAGATTGCATCAATTGGTGGAACATAAAATGTTTCGTCTATTTCCTTTATCGAGCTGGATAAATGTGCGGGTTTGGTTGTTTGAACGATTTCAGAGGGTTTTAATACTGAGCCGCAAAAAATTTGTTTAATTTCTTTTTGATAATCATTTTTCAAATTTCCCGTATCAGGTGCTTTGTAATTTAAAATTTTCAGGGGAGATCTTGGCGGTCCTTGGCGGGGTGTAGAAGAACTTGGCGGGGGCGTTAAGCCAACCGTTGGAGTTCCTGAAGGAACCATACCATAAATTTGCGGTTTCTGTAATGATTGTTTCAATAATGATTTTAAATACTGATTCTCCGCTTCCACCATAGTATCTAATTTCTGTTTAAGTTGATCATATTTCTGTTTAAGTTGATCATACTTCTCTTGAGTTAACAAGAGAAAATTTATCGTATAATTAAAGGAAATGGGTGAATTAGCAGATAATAACAAGGATTTGCGCATTGCCCTCAGTTTTTTATAAACGGAATGAGAAACTCGTATGCTATGGAATGAAAAGGAGGTATTCTGCTTTTCCTTAGGAGGTGGAGATGAACTGAGTAATTTTTTTTGGATTAATGCCATAGCCGAATTAAATCGAAACATTCTTTTATTTTTCATGACCCAACGCGTTTTTTGGAAAATGAATTTGTTTGCAAAATTGAAAAAACACCTCAGATATTTCTTAAAAAGATTTTCTTCTGGATGTTAGAGTCTTACAAGCATAGTTAGGATTATTGCGCAAAATTAATCAAATACATAGGTTGAATAAGATTTATCGGGAATATTTCAATTTTGCATTGACTAATATATATGTTTTCGGATGGTAAATTAATGTAATGATTATAACATAGGATTAATTTATAAAATCTATGAAATAATTCTTTTTTTTTGCATTAACGCAAATATTCTTAGATTTAATCTCATGATAAGAGATTATTTTGATTTTGCATTATTTGCAAAATTAAGAAAAGTTTAAATATATTAATTAGCTTATATTTTTTTGTAAGTTATTACAAGGGGCTTTTTTTTACTAACGCATCATTCAGAAGCGATCGGATGAATTTCAGGAATTCTGCGGTACAACGAATCTTCTATATCTCAATTATGTTAAGATAAATTAACTAGGGGTCTTTAGGAAAAATGGTTGAACAACTCATTCAAACACCAATAATGTCCACACTCGTCTACCGAGAAAAGTTGGACAAAATTACTTCAGTACTAAAATCACTGGCAAATGAAAAGCGGATAGACATTCTCATCTTGCTTGATGCCCAATCACCCATGGATTTTCAGTATATTAAGGATTCGTTGCAAATATCTAAAACGGCTTTAGCCAATCACTTGAATATTTTAGAAAAAGAACATCTCATTCAGCGCGTGGCTCGTGGCGTGTATGAGATCACCTTAAAAGGTTCAACATTTTTGAGCTTAAACGCTTCATTGGTCTTAGATATCGAGAAAAATTATGGAAGATACCATCAATCAAGTAGTTCGATTCATCGAGATAGATTTCATCAATATCACTCAATATCTTCTATTCAGGATAGCAATCCATATCTAAATTCAACACATTTTGAGATCATACCTGGAGATAATTCTTTTATTAGCGGATTAATCGCCATATGTGAAAGTAACGGCTTACAAATAGATGGCGTCCTACTTTCAGCAGTAATCGGAATGTGCTTTATTAATTGCATATCTATCGAACAGGCTAACGTGTTTCATCAATATCAAAATGTAGTAAAACTTGATTTGTGCAGGAACTTGGAGTATATTGGGTTAAAATTTCTTACCTATTATGAAGAACGAGCTTTTCCATACTTATCCGAGGACTTTACTTTGGATGATTTTTCCAGAGCCAAGATTATTTTCAAGTTGATTAGGGAAGAATTAGATAAAACCCAAGGCCCACTCATGATATTTGGTATGAAAACCAACGGATTTTCTTTAGTAATGGGTACTGAAGGAAATAATTACATTATCGGACAACTTGAACCTGGAAAAAAAATTTCCTACGTTAAATCTCGATTCGATGATTTTGATCGAATACCCTTCTTATGTGTAATTATTCCCAAGGAATTTGCAGTTAAATCTGGGAAAATTAAAATTGAATATTCAAAGATCTTCAATAATGCAGTTAAGCTAGCTTCCGGTGATTTTGAGGTTTCAGATGGCGAATACAATGGTGTTGCAATTTATAATGCATTTCAGTTGTTAATTAAGGAAATGGTAATATATGATTCATCGCTGCAGAAAGAAAAGATGAGCCAATTTCGATCTCTAATTAAATACTACTTAGTTATGAAAAGTAACGCAACAATTTTTCTTCAAAATTTAGTAACCGAGTTTCATCGAACTTCTCAAGAATTTCTAATTTCTTCAGCGGCTCAATTGTATCATAAAATTGCCGAGAACTTTCAAATTTTGTGGGAAGTGCTAGGGAATTTTCAAAAAGATACAAACGAATTTGATTTCGATCATTATAAGCAACTATTAGAAGATTCAAAAGAGCTCGAATTGAAAGCAATCAAATTCTTGAAAGATTGCACCTATTATTGGTAAAAGAATTCTATGGAGGAAAATTGCGATTTTTTCTTATTTTTTTTACGCTTTTGTAAAGATGAACCAAAATAAATCAAAACCGAAGTATTTTTTTTTGCAGCTTACAAAATAAAAATGAGGAGATTTAAGTGGAGGAAAAATCGATAAAAACCCATGAAATTTCAGAATCTACAGCACCACAACCCTCCTCCTTAGATTCAAACTCAAATTCATCTTTATCTGAAGTAATTATTGTAAAAGATCCAGAATTAATGAATCTATTAAATCAAGAAGATATCCGGAAAATTCGCATGGGTTTAATTACCGGGGAAAAAACCTTTGAAGAACTTAGGAATGTCACTGGATTAAAAGATGATCCTCTTAAATCTTTACTTTTTACTTTATTATCTAAAAATATCATTTTCTCTGAAGAAAAAACATTTCTTGATTCACAAACAACAAATATTTTTTATTATCTAAAAGCTAAAAAGTTCGTGTATCAACAGAAGGAAAAACAAATATTTACCAATCCAGGTGTCATGGTTCATCTCGGCCATGAAAAAAAGCGACAATTGCTAAATTTAATGCAGTCTCAAGGTTGTACCATCATGGAATTGAGTAAGAAGATCAATATGAATCCTGGAACGGTCAAACGCCATTTATCTGATTTGATTCATACCCATTTGGTGACAATTGAAAAAGAAGAATTTAATGAACGTCGTATTTTACTGAAATATTATATCGTCGTGGCAAAAAAGATAATATTTCATTATGAATGGCCCTCTTCAAATTTTAAGTAAGGAAAATTCTGAGAATTAACGAGTTAATTTTTAGTGAGTGTAATAAATCATATTGCCGAATTAAATAACTATACAAACTTTTGGAATAAGCTAAATAACGATTCGCCTCAGGAAGTTTCTCCTTGATTATGTTATGCAGCTGAACCGTTATCATCACCAAAATGCGCTGCAAAATATCTTCTTCTAAATTATTGGGATTAAGATTTACAATATTCCACCCTAACTCATTATATTCCATTTTTCTTAATTCGGGATAGTCTTGGAATTCAGGCATATCTTGGAAATCTTGTAAAATATCTTCTATTTGCTTGTGAACTTGCTCAATTTCTTCGGGATTGAGAATTAAATAATAGTTGCTTAAAATTTCTGTCATTTGATTAAATATTTGCTGGAAAATTCCCAGCATATCAAACATTCTAGCTGTTCCTCCTGAAATGATTCTTTCTGCTTGTTTCCATTGGTCATGAAGTTCATCAATTACTTCGGCAAAATCGGCAAAACGGCCTTGATCGATTAGGGTTTCTTCAAGTTCGTATGGTGTGATTTTATATTTATCCATAAACATTTGATATATTACTTCAAGACGTGATTTCATAATTTCGGGATTTTTATCTTTATCCCCAGCAGCAATTAAAAGTAAATCATTATTTGGATGATTTGAGTAGACCCAACTTAAACCAGCCATTAATATGGAGGAAATACCATGAGATTGAAGTTCTACCTCCGAGAAAGAATTCAAAGCGGTCAATAATCCTGAAACTAAATCTGAATCTAGTTTCAACTCAGAATAACTCCGGTAAAAAAGTGCCGTTGAGTTGAACTTATTTATTATCCAGATGTAGTTCATTGGAATTCTCCTCTGTAACAATTTTAAATTTTAATTGAATAATACATGAATTTTGATATTAAAGAATTTATTGTTGCATACCATACTAATTGCTCGAGTACATCTTTATATTGCATGGCAAAGACGTGAGGCAAATGCATCCCTAATTTTTTCCAGTTTTCGGAGATCTGTGTAAATCTTGATCTTTTTATTGGAAAGTTTCCATTTAATAAAGTAAAAATAGTTTTAACCGTTAAAGATCTATAGGTAACTAACACCATGAAGCATAAAAAGAATCCGCGTTTAATTTATAAAATCGTGCTGGCAGGAGATGGTGGAGTAGGTAAAACCACACTTTTGCGTTCAAAACTCGCCAAACGTTTTATTCCAGTTGAAAAAATAACTATTGGGATAGATTTTGATTGTTATCAAATCACTAACTATGTTGATGAAGATGTTGATTTGCTCTGTTATGATTTGGGGGCTCAGAAAAGATTTCATTTCATTCACTCTATTTTTATACCCGGTTCTAAAGCAGCTGTTGTAATCTATGATTTAACCCGCCCCGAAACCGTTGATAATCTGCCTTATTGGATTAATCTGGTGCAAACTGAGTATGAGTCTATTCCAATTGTGTTAGCAGGTTCAAAAAGGGATTTGGTCGATCGTAAAACTATGAATGCGGTGAACGAGAAAATTGGAGCGATACTAAGCATATTACCATCCTATACGAATATTGTTGATCATGTAATGTATTCTGCCCATTCTTTAGGGGAATGCAATCAAGTTTTCATGGAAGTCCAAAAATTAGCAGTAACTTGGAAAAATCAAATGCTGGCTCCTTCAATTGGTTCTATCGATCGCTTGCAACCCACTTCTTCCTAAACCAGGTTTTTTTATCTTTTTCTCCTTTATAATCGTAAATTCCATTAATGATCTCCTAATAGATCAGCTTGAGAATTTTGATTGATGTGTGTTTGTTTAATTGGGAAACGGAATTAGATAACCCTCAGCGTCGCAGTATTTTCATGCAGTCCGCAAGATACCGAAATGGCATATTGGATTATGTTGATTTACCTCTTAGAGAACCTCCCACCGGGCTAATGCTTTTGGCTGCAGTGTTAGAATCAAAGGGGTATTCCGTGGAAATTGTAGATGCTACTTTATTGGAAAATGTTGATGATTTTTTAGAAAATAACTTGCAGAAATTTCGAGTGATAGGATTCACGGGATTAACAAATACGTTTCCCTTCATTGAGAAAATTATTCAAAGAACTAATCAAATTAACCCGGAAATTTACATAATTCTGGGTGGTCCGCATGCTTCATTCCAATATGAAGAAATCTTGCAATCTTTACCCGAAGTGGACTTAATTTGTATCGGAGAGGCGGAAAACACATTTCCTTGGGTAGTTGAGCGCCTACTCCATCGTCCCGCCATTGATTTTCTATATGATGCTCAAAGTGAGTCTTTGGAACACACCTTTAAATCCCGTAATCAAATTAATGCAATTTTGACTGCTACAGATGATATTCTTGCTGGTGTGGCTTATCGAAATGCCCAATCAGAGATTATTTATACTGGTTTTCCTCTTACACCAGAACTTATCACCCTTCCTCTTCCCGCTAGGCATTTAATATCCAGAATTTATTCTGTGGCTGATATTTTGGTAAATAGAGGTTGCCCCAATAGATGCAGTTTCTGTTCGAGAACCAGATTATTTCCTAAAATGCGTTTAAGATCATTAGAATCGGTATTAGAAGAATTGGATTATGTGCTTTCATGCGGAAACTATCGATTTATTAATTTTTATGATAACATCAACATAAAAACGGCATATTTTGAACGTTTTCTCAAAGAGTTAATTGCCCGCCCACATATGCTTCCTTGGGGTGCCGAATTACGATCAGATGTTATTAGTTTAGAGCAAGCTGATTTATTAAAACAAGCAAATTGCCAAGTAGTGGCAACTGGGATAGAATCGGCATCTGATATCGTGTTAAAGACCAATTTTAAATTTCAAAATCTGAAAGCAGTCCGGAATGGAATTGAAAATTTAAAAAGTGCTGAAATTGCGGTTCAAGCGTATTTTGTCATTGGATTACCTGGAGATACTCCCCAAGAATTTGCCAAAACGTTATCCTTTTTAGAATCTCTTCCGTTGCAGCCCGGAGTGGATAAAGTTAATTTTTTTGTAGCGACTCCCTATCCCGGTTGTGATCTACGGATGAATCCCGAAAAATATCATATATCATTATTAGATAAGCCTTATACTACATATAATTGCCGGGAAATTCAGCTAACGACTGATAATTTGGGAGTATCTGATATCAAAAAAATGATTAAGCAAGCAAAACAGCTAAAAAAGAAATTGGGTTTAAATTAAGCTACGTGCATCTTTTTGCAACTGCTGATAGAAATTATGGGCTTTAGAAATTAATTCTTCATTCGGTGAAATTTGGTCAAAATTCAAAGGAAATTGCGTTCTAAATTGTTGAACATGCGACTTTAAAAACAAATCTCGTTTTTCTTGAGGTATTTGATAAAAATCGCGATGAGAATCAAATCCCAATTCATTGAAATCCATTAATGTACTATTTAAATGGCTGGTCCAAGGAATTTTTAAAATGAATCCGCTTTTCCACACGATTTCTTCAATATTTTCTTCTTGATCTCTGGATAATTCTGAATCTTGATATATTTCTAAACTGCGTAGTATTCGTCGTAATCGCTCGATGTGATAATAGTACTCATAGGGATCCAGATTATCTATGGCGATTTTATGCTCTACAACTTCCATTTCCATTATATTTCACTAACATACAAAAAATTCTAAAAATATTTAAAGTATTTGTCATATAATATTCCAATAAGGAATATATGATGATCAACAATGGAAATTCCAAAATTATCGAATATACGCCTTTTTCGGAAGCAAATTGGCTGGACTCAGAAACAGCTTGCTGATGCAGTGAATGTTGGACAATCTTATATCGCTAAAATCGAAGCTGGGAAACAAGATCCTTCCTATTCCGTTTTAAGCCGTATTTTTGAAGTCATTCGAGAAGAGATGCAAAGACAGGAAAAATCACCGATTATAGTAAAGAGTGTAGCTACTCCTTGGGAAAATCTGCGTTATGTATCTCCTAAGGATACGCTTGGGGATGTAAAATCGATCATAGGAGATGTTGATCAAATTCCAGTTATCGAGAAACCAAGACGTTGTGTGGGAAGCATCAGTTCTCGATTGTTAATTCGGCTGCTCTCGAATAACACCCCTGAATCAACACAAGTCAAAGATTTTATGGAGCCTCCCCTTCCCACATTTAGTGAAACCACTTCAATTAAACAGATTAGAGATGTACTTCGTTATATTGATGCAGCTTTGATTGTAGATAAAGATCAAATCTGTGGAATTGTCACGCGTTCTGATGTTTTTTAAAATTTTTTCCTTTCTTGGACACTCCAGCGATTTTGGAAGAAATTTTCCAAGGTAGTTAGGTTTTCTATTGGATTGGGTAAATTTATGAAGATTTTAGGTTTATTTATTTTTTTCTTTAACTCTGGAAGAATGACATCTTGAAGATTTTTGCGATCATCATTCAATTTATTTTCTGAGATACTACGCCAAATAATCGCAATTTCTTTCACTTCTTCTCCCAAATTCATCTTTCCCTTTAACAGATAGTATTGAATATTTTTCAGTGCTTGCTGGTCTCTTTGAACGGATCGGATCCCCAAATTCCAGAGAAAGGTTTCGATTAAATCGATATTCTTCAATGATGAAACTCTGGAATTATAGGTATATAAGGAATATTTCAGGCTTTTTTTCTCTTGAGATGGAATTTTCGGGCTGAATTGAATGTTTTCTTTGGTATTTTGGAGTCTATAATGCCAAGGATAATGGGGCTTGTTCTGAGATTTATTCTGGGATTTATTCTGAATATTTTGAATGATTGAGTTTTCTAAATTATACAAGTCAAAATCCGAAAGATAATTGTTGTTTGCTGAAGTAATTTGAGTGAAATCTCTGGAATAAAACTGTGTATTCAAAATAGTATCGTCAAATTGTTCTAAAGTTAAATATTGAATTATTTTAGATATTTTTCCCTTTTTAGGTGCAACTGGTTTGCCTTCATTCCAAATTTGAGAATAGATCAATTTTTTAATCCTAGGCAGAATCACCCGTGTGCACAGATCACTTGATTCCACCAAGATAAACTTACGGTTACCTTGATCTTTTAAATTAAGATTAAAAACTGCTTGAGCCGTCGTTCCAGAACCTGCAAACGGGTCGAATATTATCCCAGATTTGGGAGAACCTATCCTAATACATTTTTCAATCAGAGCCACTGGTTTAGGGTGATCAAATATTGGCTTTTGGAAAAGCTGTCGAATATCAATGGTTCCTGCTTCAGTACGCACCTCTGGGTCGCTCCAGATTGTTTTTGCTTTTGAAGAATGTTTTCGATGTTTTTCATATATATTCCAGCCTCCATTTCGTTTCTGGCGGGCCACTAAATCACTTTCAACAGGATTCTTGGGATTTAGATGTTTAATTGCTTTATTTTTGGACCATCGCCAGCAATCATCAATATTCTTACTTGTTCGAGGTAAAACTGCAATTGTATGAGATTTAGTCGGTTCTAAAGAAACTGCACAAAAACCATCAGAATCTTGGGTTTGAGGATCTACATAAAATGGATAGAATAAATTTGGGCGATTTGTCCGATTAAATTTTGGATTCCGGTTCCTTAATTCTCGGATGGTATATTTACCTTGTTTATCTTTATAGATCGTTCCATTAGGATCGGCCGGGATTTCAAAGAACTTGGCTTGTTTTCCCTTTATGGAACCAACGATGATGTATTCGTGCGTTTTTGCCAAGGGTAAATAATCTCTGCCTCCCTTGTTAATTTGAACCACAATAGGACCAAATAATGTCGATTTGCTCCATTTTTCTCTAATTCGCAAATCGAGTTTTGAGTATTCGTTATCATCAATGGAAATAAAAAAGTTAAGATTCTCGGAGCCAAGTTGGGGAAAATAATCTAAAATTTCATCTATCATGTGAATCCAATCTGATTCATGATGAACATCGTGATAGGTAAATTCTTGCCCTCCTGTATTATAAGGGGGGTCGGTGTAGATGCAATCAATTTGATGAGCAAATTTCGGCATTAAAAAGGGGAGTGCCTTGCGATTATCGCTTTGAATAATCCATCCCACAGTGTAAGACTCTATTTGAGATATAGTTGACAACAGATTTTTTGTGAATTTATCTGAGAAATGGCGCGTATCTATCATTAAATTTGAATTGTTCTTGAGAATTTCATGCGAGAGAGAATCTGTAGAGATAGAATTTATAGAAATTGGATCGGTAAAAATTGGAGTAATTTCAATTAAATCAGGGAAAAGTTCCTTCCATTCAGCAACTTGAGCACGATTGCATAATATTTCAAGATAAAAGGATTCGGGAACAAGATCAAGTGAGATACAATAATGATTTTCTAAAATCAAAGGAGGTTTATTGTAAATCTTCCAAATCAAAGCGTTTGTCATGGAAATCACTGGATAAATCGACGCGATGAATTTATCTAATTTAGGATTCAAAACGCCTTTGCACTTGAAAACCCAGTCAAAATCTTTGAATTCGGAAAAATCACCTATATATTCCCCTATCTTTCCATACATAAAATGGGCAAATTGAGACGGTGTAATTTTTTGGGGATTGAGAATGTAAACTGAAAATGTTGATTCTTTAGTAAAGATGGTTAAATGTTGAAGAAGGACTCTGTTTAAATCTTTTTTTTGCGTTACTTCCACAATTCCTGAGTTTTGAATAAATTCTGACCATTTTTCCACAATTTCTTTAGTAATTTGAAATTGGAAATGAGATCCACGAATTTTTCCCTTTCTATTTTGTTCAAGGGGAATTAAGTTAAGAATAAGCAAAAATGTGTTTTTCTCTTCAATATAATGAAATGCATGTTGATCTGGCAGTTGGAAATAATATTTTTGTCGCTGTGTGCGATCATTTTGATTTAAATCTCCTGCAACCTTATCTAAAATAATTGCAAAATGAAAACTCATCCAAGAAAAGCGGTAATTGTAAAATTTTTTATGAAAATGAACTGAACCTAATTCTTTTTGCGGCCAAACTAAGGAAACTCTTGCATTATTCTGCGGTGGATCAAATTTACTAAAGAAATTACTCCAGAAAAAAGGATTCTTATGAATTTTGAAAGATTCAATATAAATATCCTGAAAAAATTTTTGAAATGAAGGATTTGTCTTAATTTTCAACTTATTTGGCTGAATAAATAATTTTTCCTGGGATAATTCCTTTAATGGCGAGTGTTCTAAATTTTGGGAAAGAATCTGGAGAAATAGTCTCGAAAAATAAAAAAAACCTCCAATTGGTGCATAATCATCGAAAAATTTTCCTATTTCCATGCAAAACACTTTAAATAATAGGGGAAAAAAGGTCGTTAAGAAAGAAATTGCTTTTAGTTCGGCGAAATTACAATTTCCATAGACGATACATTTGAACTCTTTCCATCATCGTTTGTGAGGTGTTCCGTGGAAATGCGAATGTCCTTGTATTTAGCAGAGGGGAAAAACTTATTTATCAAAATTTCTGCAACATCTACCGCATGAGAAATTGCACGTCCACGGGCTTTAATTGTGCATTCTGTTCCTCGATTTAAAATTACCATTGCTGCCATAACATAATTCATAGTTGGCCGTTTTCCAATGAAAACCGAATTGTCCGATGTTTTATCATTATTATTTTGCATAGTCTTGTCACTGTAGTTGTTCAACGTAGAAACGATGTTATCGAATTTTGAAAACATCCAATTAAGAACCAATAATTAAATTGGATGTCTATCACAAAGGTAGAAAGCGAGATAAAAAAGGTTTACTGGTGCGAATCATCATTAACAATTTGATGAAGTTAATAATAGGGAGATGTGTCATCATTTATAATTTGTTGAAGTTTTGCGTAAACTTGGTCTACTCCTTCATTAAATTTAGCTGAAACGGGGAGTAATTCTGAAGTTGCGCCAAAATTAATGAATGCTTTTCCCAGTGCAATTGTATATTCTCGGAAGATGCCATGTTCCAGCATTTCAATTGCATCCATTAACGCCAGATCGTCTTCCATCCAATTCAAGATTCTCTCTAACTTTTCTGGACTTAGGAGGTCTTTTTTGGTCAATAAGTTTAATTGGGGAAGATTTGCAAATCGGAACTGAACCGAAGCAGATAATAATAGGGTAGAAATCACTCCATTTGGTGTTCCGCACAATAAGCTATCATAGCAAAATATAATAGAACGTTGAATAGAACCAAATCCAAGAGCGTTGGCAATCATTGGGCCTGTATTTCGAAAGGAAAAAAGTTCCATCTGACCCGGAGTATCCACTAAAATAATGTCGGGATCGTTATACTGGTTGATTTCATATTTTAAATCTTCAACATAATCCACCATTCTGTCTGTTGCTTCAATCATTGCTCCGTTTGGGCCCAAACCCGTTTCTTCAATAACTTGGTTAACCGTAATATAATCTTGAATGTCTATATTGGGCTGATACGGAAGTTTTTGAACCGCTGGATCCAGATTAATGGTAATTAGAGAGATTTCTGGATTGTATGTCCCAATATAGTCTTGGAGGGCTTTCGTTAAGGTTGTTTTTCCACTTCCTGCCGGACCAATTATGTAAAATATATGCATTTGTTTCGATTTATAAAATATTGCAGCCCAAAAGAATATTTCGACTATAATATAATGAAAAGGTATTCCTAAGCTACTGGGAGATAAAAACGTCTGACGAGAGAATTCACATAGAGTTGGACAATTTCATAACTTTGAATTTTCATTACCAAGGTTTGGGCGTCTAGATGAGTGATGATAATCTTAGGGCTAATTGATAAGATAAATTTTTCGGAAATCTTTTTAACTTCAGCGGGGACACCAGCCACAACCTTAATCTCCACTTCGATCCCTTCAAGGGGAAATTTATGCTTGGGGATAAAAAAAGATTGGAAGAAATCCATTTTATCCATCAAAGGCTTAGGAATTTCATCCAACATCTCCAACTTTATTGGGGATGCCCGAATCTTAAAAGCTTCAATATCTCGGAAAATAAATAGAAAACCATTGTCAGTTCCTTCACAATACTGCATGGAGTTCATGTGCTTTTCAAAATATTGATTAAGATAATGAAGAATTTGATCCGAATTGATAAAAATATACTGTAAAAAATCGGTGATTTGGAGAACGATGCGACTGGACATAAATTATATTGTTAGTATGCCTTACTAAAAAAGAATTGCTATTACAGATAACAAGCAGTTTATTTTTTCTAAAGATGAGCTTGAACTTTCATGTGGGCAAAAATTTCTAAATTTCTGATGTTATTTGTAAAATTGAATGCAAAATTTTATTATAGGAATAAGGCACTTATTGGTAAATACTTGAAAAGAAATTATTCGGAAAGTGATCCATATGACTTCGCTAAAAAAATCCCGTTATCGTTTTTCCAAAGCAGAATTAGATGAGTTATTATTTAATTACAATCAAATTCCCAGTGTTTTACCCCATAATAAACCCAAATCGGTGCGAATTTGGGATGAAACTCTTCGAGACGGAGAACAAACACCAGGTGTTTTTTTAACATTGGAAGAAAAGCAAAAAATCGCACAATTTATGGATGAAATCGGAGTAGCGAAAATTGCCGTGGGATTTCCCGCAGTTTCTACACAAGAATTAGAAATCGTCAAAACAATCAAATCAATGGGATTAAATCATGCGCAAGTGTTGGGAATATCACGTCCAAGAAATTCCGATATTGATGCCTGTTTGAAAGCAGATTTGGATGAGATTGTTCTATTTATGCCCATAAGTGATCTCCATTTAAAAATAATGAAAATCACCCAAGATGAACAATTTCGTATTATTGATGGGGCCTTTGAATATGCCAAATCTCACGGTCTTAAAGCCAATTGGGTTTTTGAGGATGGTTCCCGAGCCCATCCAGATCACTTATTAAGAATCGGTCAGTTAGTTTTGGATCATCATGCTGCCAGTATGATTTTAGGTGATACGGTTGGAGTTTTACAACCCGAATCAACCGTTTATTTGATGAATCTGCTTCAATCCAACCTCAAATGGAATAATGCTCCAACCGAATTAGGAATTCATACACATAACGATTTTGGGCAAGCTGTCGCCAATACATGTGCAGCGGTTTATCATGGAGCGACCCTTCCGCATGTGTGTGTAAACGGATATGGTGAAAGGGCTGGTAATGCCGCATTCGAGGAAGTAGTTATGAATTTAGAAGAAATGGGAGTTGATACAGGTATAAAGCTCGAAAAGCTCACTGAATTGTCGCATTTGGTGGAGAAAATATTCGCTCTGCCTTTGTCAGCACACAAACCAATTGTAGGAAGTAATGCTTTCAGTCATGAGAGCGGTCTCCATATCAATGCCCTGCTATCTCATCCTGCTACCTACGAACCGATAAATCCTGCATGGGTTGGTCAAGAACGGCGTTTATATCTGGGAAAATTCTCTGGATCGAGTGCTATTGTTAATGCTTTGGAAACCAAATTGAAATTAAGCGATTTACAAATTCCTCGTGAAGTTATTTATAAAATTGTGCAAGATGTAAAAGACCTACAACAGCAATCTTCTAAAGAGGAAAAAATGAAACTTTTTCTTCAAACCAAGCAATTAGTCGAAAAAATGCGAGCAGGAATAAATGATAGCGAATTTTTCCGAATTGCCAAAAAACATGCCGCTAAATACCTAAAAAATACTTGGGCGGATGAAGATCAAGAATAAAATGATTTAGAAAAAAAAACCTAATTCGTTCACAAATTGTAGCTTTTAATAAGGGAAAAATTCCGAATATTTTTAGGAAAATGATAACCTATTTAAACGAGGAAATAAGAAACTCTATGCAAATTTATTTCATCGAGATAGATATATAGATAATCATTTTTTAGACGAAAAATGTGCAATAATTCAAGAATGGGGTAGATGGTATGAAGACAATTTATGCTCGCTTTGGTTTGGCGGAATATGAGAAATATCATCCTTTAACTAAAGATATTATTATTAAAACTTTTGGCGCCCCTGATAAAGAAATTAAACACGAGCAATATTCAGTTCAAATGATATATGAAGATGAAGGTTTGCAATTCTATCATCTCGAGACTAATAAAGATTCTATTTCTGATAAAACTCAGCCCCCTGCAATTATTACTTGTGGTTTTTCTATTCCTTTTGAAGGAAAAACTGAAGAAGGAATTATCCTAAATAAAAGCACCATGCGAGATGTAATTCGAATTTTTGGAGAAGAAACATGGTTAACAACCGATCAATCTCCATATTTTTGGATCCAAGAATCTGGGCTTTCATTTTATGTTAAGAAGGGAGATCTTGCAGAAGAATTTCCTTTTCAAAAAGATAAACAACTTGATAAAAAAATCATTCGAATTACCGTACCGTTAGTGTATCGAGAAGAAGAAGTTGCAATAAATGAAGAAGGTCAAATCATACGAACTATCGATGAATATTGTATTGATGGTACCTTGCATGATCCAATAATCGACGAGGAACACGCAGAAGAAGTTTGCAGCAAATGTGGAATCATTTTGCGGGATCGAATGATCTCAATGGAATATAGTGGGGAAAGGGCATTTTCCAAAGCAGAACGTGAACGAAGACAAACTCACGGCAGTCCAGTTAATCCTTTAATTCCCGATCTTCAAATGGCTACTATGATTGACAAGCATGCATCAATGCCTGAAAATTTGCGAAAAGCCGTTAAATGGGACAGTCGATATTCTTGGAAACAGAGAAATATGATTCAAGCAACTTCTGAGATAAAACGCATAGGGGAATTGCTTAACCTTCCTCAGCACGTGAAAATTTATGCCATTAAACTGTATCGTCAAGCTTTTTCCTTGGGCTTGTTGAAAGGACGAAGTATTAGGGCAATGGTCGCGGCTTCTATATACTATGCTTGTGGGGCTGAAAAAATACCTCGTACTTTACAAAATATCGTTAAGGTTTCCGATTCTACGTTTCATCAAATTACTAAATGCTATCAGTCTTTAATAAAAGAGTTAAATTTACCGAGTCCGTCAATTAGCCCAAAGAATTTATTGTCATCTTATGTTTCTCTTCTTCATCTTCCCCATAATGTAGAGATAAATGCTGGACGAATATTAGATCGTTATGAAAAGATTTATTCACTATCTGGGAAAGATCCCAAAGGTCTCGTTGCAGCAGCGCTTTATATTGCCAGTCAATTAAATAAAATAAAGATTTCTCAGACAAAAATCTCTCGAACAGTTGGTATTACTGAGGTGACCCTTAGAAACAGATTACGTGAAATGCAAAAGTTTGTAAAGAGTAAGAAACGCAAGAAAACTTCAGAAAAAGTTTCAAAAAAAGGGGATAAATAAATATTGGTGAGTTTGTTAATTTATCAAATGTTATTGCTCAAAACCAATAAATACTATAGAATCTCCACGTAAAACTAGTTTATTGAAGTTTTCTGTTTTTTCCAATAAGTTTTCTTCATTTTCTGGGTCACGTTCAAAATATTTGTAGGTTACGTCTTCGAGCAAGACATTTAAGTGGGCATTAAACGATTTTAAGATGCCGATAAATGTTTTGCTCCGTTTGCATTTGATGGTTATCCGTTTTCCAAGGGATTCTCCTAAAGTTTGAATTGGATCATGAGGCATAGTGAACTATTTCCTTTTAATTAAATCGTATATACACAAAATAAAGTACATTTTTCCATAAAAATTCTTCTTAATCAAAAAATTTTCACCACATTTTTTGACGATAACCACATTTTGGACATTCAATCTCAGCACCTTGCGGTGGGAACGAATTTAAAATATTTTGACAGCTAACACAATTCAAATCTACTAATTTATATGTTTCTGGCAGAAATTTGCGATTAATCAGGTGCTTTTGAAAATCTATAACCAAATTGTGAATAAGAGTTGATACTAAATCTTTATTTTTACTAGCCACATACAAGGCGAAGAATCCATTTTTGATTTGAGGTATTGCCAGAATTTGTAAAGATTCATTGTCTTTGGTTATTGAACCCAAATAGAACCACATAGGAGCGGGATTATCGTTTTTTATGATACTCATAAAGTGATATATCTCTAAAATTTCTTCAAAAATTTTCATGATATCATGTTCACATTTGAGATCGGGGCAACCTACGCCTTGCATTCTTTTGAAAAACTCAGGATTTCGCATTATCGACTTTATTAAGTTAATGTCTCCTTTTAAAGGTGTAATTTCAGGAATATTGAAATCGACATTGATTTCTTCCATTCTGATCAATCGCATCGTAAGATTATTATTTCTAAATTGGAAAAATCCTCGAATGGAAAATTTACGATCATGAATGTCAGAAACGTATAATCTAAGTGTTTTTGCCGATTTTGCAGGGAGATCGTTAATACCAATGATGATTTCACCGGAGTTATCTTCATACGAATATTCATTAAATTGAGGTCTAATGGTTAATCCCTCATCATATTTTAAACGGAGTTTTCCTTCAGTAGCAGGAAAATCGGAATTATTTTGTATGCCAATTAAGATAACCGTTCTAATCCCAATTATTTTTACATTCAATTCAACTGTGATTAAATCTTTTTGATCAATTTCCCGATGTTTAGATGTCACAATTTCCATAGGTTGAGTCTTTTTTTCTGCCATTTCCGCCATTAAAGATTTTAAATTTTCAACCCTAGGAGTTTCTTTTTGAGTTATACCTAATACTTCAAATTGTTCTAAATCCCAATCCAGTATATCTTCTAACGTCAGATTTTTTTTTTGGATTTCATCCATTGAAAATTGTAGATAAGTTCTACCGTCTGGATAATGCTTAATTTTACCAAATACCTTGTTATCGTTGTATAAACGGATTATCACTTCTCGAACTTGAAAATCGTCTAGTGAAAATTCAGATTTAATTTTATTTATATCTAGTTTATCATTATTGAGCATTTTTTTTACAATGAAAGTTGTAATTTTTTGTAAATCGAAATTTTTGTTAATTTGGCCGCTCAAAAAAGTTCCCCTTTTTTAATTTATTTATACAAAAAAGTATTCCCTTCCTCCTTATTACTTTTGCTCTTTGGAAACGAAAAATTTTTTTAGACGTTATGTTTAATTGTACATATCGACATGACTCAAATTGGAATTGTTAAAGCAGTAAATATCAGCCGTAAAAAAGGTGAAATTAAAGAAAACATCCATACTTGCAAAGTTAATATGCAAGGATTGGAAAATGATGCTCATTCAGGCGATTGGCATAGACAAATTTCCTTATTGGCTGAAGAAAGTATTGATAAAATTCGCCATTTAAGTAATTCAATCACTTATGGTTCGTTTGCAGAAAACATAACCTCACAAGGAATTCGATTACATGAACTACCTATCGGAAGCTTTTTTAAAATCAATGATGTCGTTTTAGAACTAACACAAATCGGAAAAAAATGTCATAACGATTGTGCGATCATGCAACAAGTGGGGAAATGCGTTATGCCTACTGAAGGTGTTTTTGCTAAGGTCATTCATCCTGGAACGATCTCAGAAGGGGATGAAATTCGTGTTATTTTGCCTAATGAATAATTTAATGGTGATTCTCAATTTCTTCCTTAAAATTAGTAGATAGATTTCACCGTGAGATCAAGCGTTTTCGAGTTTCAATTACATCAGAATGTAATTTAAACTGCCCTTATTGCCATCACGAAGGAAATCCAAATCCAAATCCCCATCAATTTACTCCATTAGAGCAGCTGGTCCAATTAACCCCGATAATTTCTAAATATAATATTTCCAGTATCAAGATAACCGGTGGAGAGCCGCTTTTGCATCCTAAGGTTGTGGAAATTGTCCGACTTTTTTCTCAAATTCCATCCGTAAATGATGTTTCCTTAACTTCTAATGGGATTTTTTTAAAAAAGTATGCTGTTGAACTAAAAAAGGCAGGGTTAAACCGAATTAATATTGGCTGTGATACAATTTACGATTCTACATATAAAAATCTTAATAGAATAAAAGATGGTCTTCTATTGGCTAAAAAGGTGGGAATTTCCCCAATTAAATTGAATATGGTCATCTTGAAAGATGTGAATGAAGATCAATTTGAACCATTACTCGCTTTTTGTGAAGAACATGGGTTTATTCTGCAAGTTATCGAACTGATTAACACAAATAAGGCTTTTTTTACTAAATACCATTACGATTTAAGCTCATTAGAAAACAATATTGCTCAAAGAGCCAGTAAAGTCATCACACGAGATGTTCAAGATCGTAAACAATACACATTAGATTCTGGTGTTGTTGTCGAATTTGTAAATCCTGTGCATAATTCACGGTTCTGCGCAAAATGTAATACTTTACGCGTGACCAATGATTTTCAATTCCAACCTTGTCTAAATCGCCAAGATAATCTTGTTCCTGTCGGAGAAGAAATTGAAGAGAGTTTAAAACTGGCGATTCAAAGGAGAGAGCCATTTAATGTCAGAAAAAAAAACAAAAAATAACTCTAAAAAAATCGTTAAAAATATATCTATGGTTGATATTAGTGCAAAACCGCCTATTAAGCGCGTTGCTGTAGCTGAAGGGGAAATTCATCTTCAACCGACCACGATTGAGGCCATTCAGAGTGGAAGGATTAAAAAAGGGGATCCACTCGCTGTTTCTCAAGTTGCAGCAATAAATGCCGTTAAAAATACTCCAACTCTAATTCCTTTATGTCACCAAATCCCGATAACAAAGATTTCATTTGAAATTAATGTTGAATCGGAAAAAATAAAGGTTAGTGTTAAAGTTGAAACTATTGCCCAAACTGGCGTAGAGATGGAAGCATTAATCGGTGTAAGTGTTTTTCTGAATAATATTTGGGATATGACCAAGTATTTAGAAAAAGATCCAAATGGACAATATCCCACCACTAAGATTTCTAATATTCGTGTAATTTCTAAGCAAAAAATACCTATTTCTAATACAAAATAATTTTAAAATAGATGATAGACATGAGACCGCTAAAATCTTTGATCAGTTTGGAACAAGCCCATGAAATTTTATTCAATAACCTCAAAATTTGCGAAGAAACAGAAAGAATTCCACTTTTGGAATTATCTAATCGCGTTTCTGCTGAAGAAATCAAAGCAGAATTCAATGTACCTCCATTCAGAAGGGCTGCAATGGATGGATATGCTGTTAAAGCAAGTTCCACTTTTCAAGCCACGGATTCAAATCCCATCTACTTGGAGTGTATTGAGGAAATTCATGCAGGAGATGTACCCACTAAGTCAATTGATGAAACACAGTGTATGGAAATTGCCACGGGTGCAATGCTTCCCGATAGTGCAGATTGTGTAGTCCCGGTTGAGTATACAAATCGAGAAAAGAATAAAATTGAGATTCTTAAGGGATTTGCACCTCACAGCAATGTATCTCAAGAAGGTGTTGACATTCATCGAGGTGAAATCGTCATTCCCCAGGAAGTTGTGTTTACTCCTGCTCGAATTGGTGTATTAGCTGCTTTGAACCGAAAAGATGCTTTAGTTTATCGTAAAGTGAAAGTTGCCGTAATCCCTACAGGAAGGGAAATTGCACCTTTAGGCTCTGAATTAAAACCGGGACAAGTTTATGACATAAATACATATACTTTAACCACTTTGATTGCTCAACACGGGGGCGAACCAGTAGTATACGATCTCGTAGAAGATTCATTTGAAGCTTTGGAATCAGTAATTCTAGATGCCGTAACAAAAACAGATATAGTGGTAATTGGTGGTGGTAGCTCCGTGGGAGAACGTGATATAAATGTGGATATTATTGAAAAACATGGAACGGTTCTATTTCATGGGATTCAAATTCGGCCTGGAAAACCAACTTTGTGTGGAAAGATTCAAGATATCATGATTTTAAATCTTCCGGGCTATCCAACTTCCTGCTTAACTAATGGATATATCAATCTTTTACCGGTATTGCGGAAAATGAGCCATCTTCCACCTGTTACTAAAAGAAAAATTCAAGTAAAATTGGCTAAAAAAATCGTTTCTCGGTTAGGCCGGCATCAAATTTTCACTGTGATGGTTAATGATGAATATGCTTTTCCTGCCTATAAAGAATCAGGGGCAATTACAAGCATGGCATTAGCTGATGGCTACATCGAAATCCCCGATAATTGTGATTTGATCGATAAAAATGAAATTGTGGAAGTTACTCTCTTCTAATTTTTTTATTTTACAATTAAAAATTTTAACGAACAAAATTGGCTAATATCATGAAAGAAGAAACGAAAAGTACAAAAAATCACCATCTTTCTAAGTTGCCTCTCCAAATTCGAGCTAAAGTTATTATGATGAGTGATTCTCTTACAGCTGTCTCTGAAAAGAAGCGGGAAAAATTCGATAAATCGGGTAAAATCGCCGAACAATTAATCAAAAATAATGAAATTGAATGGGTTGGGATGGAATACTGCAGCGATGACATTGATCCTTTGCATGAACTGTTAGAGTCATATATTAAAGAAAAAATTGAACTCATAATTACCATAGGAGGAACTGGGATTAGCCAGCGCGATATTACTATTGAAGCTGCATCCCCCTTTATTGAAAAAGAGCTGCCTGGATTTGGTGAATTATTCCGGTATCAAACCTATAAGTCGGTGGGAACGGTTTCGATTATGACACGTGCTTTAGCTGGAATTCATGGGAAATCAGTTATTGTATGTTTACCTGGGTCTCCGAATGCAGTAGAATTGGGAATTAACCTTATTTTAAAAGAAATTCAGCACATTGCAAGTTTACTCCAAAAATGATTTTTATTCAAGAAATAAAATTGATAATAATGAAGAAAAACCAAAAAATTGCCTTATGGGGATTAAGCATCATCATTATTGCAACCTTTTCCTTTGGAGGATTTATCTACTTCAAACACCAATCCGAAAAGAAGATAATTTTAGCCACAACCACTTCCACCTATGATAGTGGTCTGCTAGATTATTTACTACCAGTATTTGAAGAACAAAATGGAATAACCGTCGAAATTTTATCGGTTGGAACAGGTCAAGCTTTAAGTATTGGGCAATCCGGTGACGCAGATGTGTTGTTGGTTCATGCTCGCACAAGAGAAGATGAATTCATTGCTAATGAATATGGAATTCATCGAACTTGTGTAATGTACAACGATTTCATTCTGGTAGGACCTTCTTCTAATCCAGCACATATTCAAAATCAGAATTTAACTACAGCACTCAATAATTTAATTTCAGCAGGAGAAAATGGAACAATTTCATTCTATTCTCGAGGTGATGGTTCAGGCACTCATTCCAAAGAATTAGCTTTATGGGATTCTGTCGGTTTTACTCCAAATGCATTTAACATGACATGGTATAAGGAAACTGGAGCAAGTATGGGTAGCACATTGATAATTACCAATGAAAACCAGGGATATACCTTAATAGACAGAGGAACATGGTTGGCTACCAAAGCAACTGTCGATCTTGTAGTAGTTCACGAGGGAGATCCGATTTTACTGAACCCCTATGGTGCTATTTTAATTAATCCTGAAATTCATTCTGGAATTAATTTTGAAATGGCACGGGAATTTGTTGCCTTTCTGGTTTCGGAGCAGGGCCAAACCTTGATAAATGAGTATAAAGTCAATGGAGAACAATTATTTCACGCGGATTTTGGAAATTGCGACAAATTAACTGGTTGCAGTACTACTTCAACCGAAATTGAATATTGGACAAATTATAATGGAAATTTTACCGGTTTCGATTAAAATGAATCCAATCCTAGTGGGTTTCTCTGAAGCCTTCAATTTACTTTTTTCTTTTGATGAAGAAATATGGAGTATCATATTTCTTTCTTTTCAAGTTTCAGGGATAGCAACATTAATATCTGTCATTTTCGCGCTACCATTAGGATCTTACATGGGTCTTCAAGAATTTCGGTGGAAAAAGACCATTTCAACCATTATTAATACTTGTATGGGCTTTCCAACTGTAGTCTTGGGATTAATTGTTTTTTTATTATTATCAAAGAGCGGCCCTTTGGGAAATTTAGCACTTCTATATTCCCCTGTTGCTATGATAATTGCCCAGATCTTGCTTACTTTTCCAATTATTTTAGGAACAACTAAAGCTGCAGTTGAGAGTGTGTCTTCTTCGGTAAAAGAATTATTGTTATCCTTAGGTTCAACTCGTTTTCAATTATGGAAATCTTTACTGTTAGAATCCCGGAAATCAACAATATCTGGGGTGATAATGGCATTTGGTCGGGCAATTTCTGAGGTTGGAGCTGTAATGATTGTAGGGGGGAATATTCGATGGTATACTCGAACTTTTACAACTGCTATTATTATGCAAACCCGAATGGGCGATTTTGGCATGGCTATTGCCCTAGGAATGATTCTTCTATTGTTAACATTTATCATTAATATATTTCTCACTCATTTACAAACGGAGGAAGCCTAATGGATGCAATTATTACCGATACAAGTGAACAAAATTCTTTTTTAATTCGTTGTAAAGATCTTTCTGTGCATTATCGGCAACCTAATGGACATTTTACTCGAGTTTTATCCAATCTTTCTTTGGAAATCCGTCAAGGGGAAAATTTGGTTATTATTGGTCCAAACGGCGCGGGAAAAACCACTTTATTGAAAATAATTGGTTTACTCATTTCACCTACCAATGGAAATATATGGTTCAGAGAAAAACTGCTTGAGAAAATAAATGCTCGTGAACGGCTGCAAATTCGCCGTAAAATTGCTTTTGTTCATCAGAAACCAGTTGTGCTAAATACTACTGTAAAAAAAAATCTTGCATATCCATTACTTATTCGGAGATTCCCTAAAAAAAAAATTCAGCAGAAAGTTTCCCAAATGTTGAAACTGCTTGAATTAAGTAAGTTTATCAATCATCCTGCCCGAAAATTGTCCGGAGGGGAGATGCAGCGCGTTGCTATCGGAATGAGTTTAATTTATGAACCTGAATTGATTCTATTTGATGAAAGTATGGCAAATCTGGATCCCAGCAATCAACATCTGATCGAGGGTTTAATGCAGAATTTATTAAACGATCAATCCAAAACTTTGCTTATCACAACACACGATCCTATGGAAGCAATTAAATTTGGTGATCGGATTGCAGTGTTAAACCAAGGCAAAATTATACAAATAGATAAACCAGAACGTATTTTTCTGGAGCCCAATGATGCCTTTACGGCTCAATTTGTTGGCTATGAAAACATTTTTGAAGGTTTCGGCGTTATTGATTCGGATACAGGAATCAATAATATTAAAATTAACGATATTACAATCGCGGCTTCAAAAGCCCGGGAAGGAAAGGTTAAAGTGTGTATTCGCCCTGAAAGCATCGTAATTTCGCATTATCGCCCCAAAGAGATAAGTTTTCGTAATATTTTGAAGGGAAACATCATGAAATGCAACGATTTAGGAATAGTATTTCACGTTTTCGTATCTGTTTCTACTGACGTTTTTTTGGTATCCATCACGCGCAATGCATGGAATACTTTACAGCTTTCTTTGGGAGAGCCCGTATTTATCAGCTTTAAAGCTACAGATGTGCAAATACTATAAATTTCTAATATCTTTTCTCCGAAGAACTTTTATAATTTCCATGAATTCACTATACTGATGGATTCACGAACCCTTCCTCCTTTTAATTCTTTAGTTCAACGGCTTTTTCACACCAAAACTATTGGACCTTCTTATAAACCCCCCCATATTCTTTACGTTCTTCATATAATAGGAGGGCAATCTCAAGGTGTTGGGCGTTACCGAATCAGAAAAGAAGTAGGATTGGGTGAAGGTTCAGTAAAAACCTTGTTAAATCGGCTCAAGGATGAAATGATAATTCGAGTTGAAGGTGCGCGCCAGAGAGGTCATGTTTTAACCCCAAAAGGCCGTGAACTTTATAATTATTTATCCCATATAATTTCCATTCCTCAATTTCTTCCAAATTTAGACAACAAATATGTGATCGGTTATCATGCGGCATATTGCCTGCTCGATCCCCAGTATTTAGTTCCAAATTTCGGACAGCTTTCTGTGCCCCTAAGAGATGAAGCAATAAAAATAGGAGGAACGGGATGCAGCACTTTGGAATATAATGGAAATAGTTGGTTTTTTTTGAATTCTACTTCTTATATCTTAAATTTAGAATTGCAGCCGAGTCATGCTAAAAAAGTAAAAAAAGGTTCGATTCTGGTGATTGGAGGTGGGGAATCTCATAACAAGGCTGTTTTAGCCACCTTCGCTGCTTGTTTACGCTTGATTAAATCCCTCTAATTTTAAGTTAAATTTGGGATTTCACGACATAAGTTTAATTCGGGTTGAAAGTGATGGGAAGACCTCTAAATAGTTTGAGTAATACATTCTCTCCAGAAATTCTTCATCGATATTTTCCTCTTCAAATAATTCTATCGTATTGGCCAATCCAAAAAGTGAACTATCTTTATATCCTAAGGAAGAATTGAGTACGATCCGATCAGAGCGAGAATAACTCTTAAATATATTCAAAGCTTCCTCTGGACTTGTAGCTTGTTGCCCAACCGTAATACCTACCTTAATATTAGGCTCATGAGTGCGTAGAACCAATTCTACGATTTCCAAATCACAGTGGTTGATAATTGCACTGGTAACTTTGGCTTTGGCCAATTCTTTCAAAATTATAGAGGTTAATGCGACCTTATTCACACTAGGTGCTTCAACTACCACTGGCATATCATATTTGCTGGCTAAGGCTAACTGGCGTTTCATCTGCAAATATTCTTCTTTTGTGCCGAATCCCATACCGATTTCGCCAATTCCTATGATCTTTTTCGTTTTGATATAGTCTTCTATATAATTTACAGCAGATTCTACTACTTTTGAACTAATATTACGAAAGGGCGGAATTCCTATTATTGGATGTAAACGCAAGGAGTATTTGGCATATCGCTTCACATCCACATCGCACATCCAGGTAAAAAAATCGTTAATAGATTCTGGTGAAGTCGGTGTAAAGGGAAAAATTAAGGTAGTAATTAAATCTCTAAATCCAATATGTCGAAACATCTTTAGGTCGCCCACAGTTCGATAAATGCTGTGAATGATATCAATACGTTGACCTGCGTATATTAAGTGTGATGATTTAGTAAGCATTTTTATCATGTTATTTTACCGCTTTTCATATAAAAAGATTCTCTTACGTGAATTTTTTAGGGATCCGAATGTATAATTAAATATTATCGAGAGGGTTTAAGTGAAATGGAGCCAGAACCATTCGTCTTTCAAGGGAAGTTATCAGACTTTGAGAAGAAAATAGTTGAATTTCTGCTGGTGGATGCCCAGATGAATGGTGGTGATCCGAATGAGACCCTTATTTATATCTACATACTTTTGCATCGGAGATTAACCCAAGCACAATTGACCGAATTGACCAATTTTCCAAAAAGTAAAGTATCAAAAATTACTCAGCAACTCGTAGCTGAAGGCATTTTGAAGAAAGAATTCATACCTGGCACTCATACAAACGAATATATGCTCATACAACAGCCGTTTGAAATGAACTTTGTCCCCGTTGATCAAATTATCGAAAGTTTTAGAGAAATGTCAAAGTTCGTCGATGATACCATCAAAGAATTGCTGGAATTACCCGGAAAACATCGTAAAGATCGAAACTTACTGATTTGGAGATTGTATGATTTCTCCCGATATACCCGTGGTTGCACCCAGATACTGAATTTTCAAAAGGAAAATTCTAACTTGCAAAAATTCGTATTCACAGATAAGACTTATGAGTTAATCACTCCTGCTTTCCGAGAAGAAATGCGGGAATATTTGTTCAATTTAGATAAATCCAGCACTTATTTAATCGATTTTCAAGATGAAGATATCCAGAAAATTGAAGCAAAGATTATAAAATTTCTACTTGATCACATCGTTAAAGAAGAAAAAGAATCCATCAGCCGTATCCTTGCTTACTTCATCACACGAGGCAAATTAACTCAAAATTCCATTCAAAAATTAACAGATTTTTCCTCCGGCACCATTTCGCAAACTCTTCGCTATCTTTTAAAGGAAAAAAAAATTGATCAAATCCCTACTTCACGAATTGCTGGGAATGAATATTATTATACCCTGGAATCTATCAGTTTGATGCTTTTACATTACCATTCATCCGTATATAAAGATTTAATCGCATGGAAACCTACTTTCGATGAGATTAAACTGCAATTAAATGAACATGGCAATGATCTTCTGTTTACTGATGGATATTTTTCCATCTATACAATTACCGATAAAATTCTAACCATCTTTTTCCCGAAATACGAGCAATACCTTTCTCAACATGAAAGACTGTTGGAGATCAATGAAAATGCTATTTTTAAAGAAGAAAAATCCATCTGTTGATGATTGGGGCGTAATTCCAGATTGGGAAATCAGTATACCCAAAAAATGGGTATCGAGAATATGAATATGGAAAAATCTCGAAATAATTGCATAATCTATCTGATAGACCAGTCCTTACTAGTAAATCCACAAGTTTTCCATTTTATCGCAGAAAAATTATCCGAAAACAGCAAATTATGCCAAAATATCGAAGAAATTCTTAGAAACTTAAAAATTCCCATCCAAAAAGGATAATATAAAATAAAGATATAAAGAAAATTATAAAGTAAAACCAAAATCTTTGATTTCATTAAGAAGATCAACTGAATTTCATAGATCGCTAAGCATATTGATTTATTCAGAAAAAAATGGCGCACGCGATGGGATTTGAACCCACGAGTGCAGAGCACACTGGATTTCCAGTCCAGCTCCGTACGACTAGGATACGCGTGCAAATATGGAAAAAAAAGATAATGGATAATTATAAGTCCAATTTTATCCGGGTTTGGAATTTTTCTTCCAAATTTTTGGCTTTCAATTCTTTTTTAATGTCGTCTAAACTCGCACCTTTCTGGATATCTAACTTTTCAGGAGTAGGTGCCAAATGACGCACATTACACCGCCGTCGGCGGACTTTTAATCCTTCTACTAACACAAAAGAATGATCAATTACTTCAACAACAGTACAGTAATAACCAGCTTCACGACCTAAGGTTTTTACTGCTACCCGACCTACATCAAAGACTGCCATAAGTGAAACACCTCGGTATGTTGCCATACGCGCGTTTGCTAAAATCGATTCCCACTTCTCAACAGGTATAGAGGGAGGGAAATGATTTTATGTTTCAAAAGGATTTTGGTTGACCAAAACCGCTTAAGAATACCTAAACAAAAGTAGCAAAAATTAAAAAATTTTCTATTTGAGAATTCTACGATAAATTAATATGGGAGAACCGAAATTTTTGGAATATATTGAAAATGCTTCACATTGCACATAATTTTATATGATATATATAATATTCATTGTATGCATAATACTTGCTGTGAAGATTTCTGCTAAAATAATTGAGAGAAACTCTCCTTTATAAACTTCTTCAGTTACCCTTCTTAGATTCTAATACCTTTTTGATTGCGGGGTATTTTTCTGCCAGTTCCTCCAAAGTCGGCAGGTAGGTGCGATACGGCAGATAATTCTGTCCATCTGCCACCGAATCAAGATTATTCCGTAAAATTTCCTTCATCGATTTATTTATTTCGTAGCCCAGAAAGTGCCTGTAGTTGGTTTTAGCGGAGACTGCGGTGGTGCCGTTGCCCATGAAGGGATCGAACACTAAATCGCCCGGTTTGGAACTAAAATTAATGGCGCGGGTAATCACTTCTTCGGGTAGCTTGGTCCCATTCTTTTTTTGCCCGGGTTTATAATTCCGAGAGATTTCCCACACATCCAACGGATAATGCTCGATTTTATTGAAGTAATACTTCTGGGGATTTTTTACAAATAACAAGATGTGATAATGGCTGGTGACGAATTTTCTCTTAGTAAACACACCGAACGGATATTTCCAAACGATATGATTAATCAATTCCAAGTTTGCCTTCTTTCCTGCAACGAGGATTTCGAGCAGGTTCGTCCAACCCGAGAAAATATAGGCGGAGGCTGTATTCTTCATAATTCGTGGAAGTTCCTTCATCCATCGCTGGGTAAAGGTGCCATAATCCCCTTCTACATCTCGATATCCTTCTTGCACGTATTCGCTGTTTCGGTTGTAGAAGTGTTCCTTTCCCGAAAAATCGATACCAAATGGGGGGTCGGCGATCACCAAATCCACATAATCTGCAGGTAAATTCTGCATTCCTATAATGCAATCATCAAAAATTATCTCATCGACTTTTCCAGGATGATCGGCATTTCGATATAATTTTTGAGCTTCTTCTGGTTCCCAATCATCATTCGGCTTGAAATTTATCTGAGCGATGCCGGGCACATATTTTCGTTTTCTTTTAGCCATATAATCACATGAAATCTCGTTTTCACACGAATTTTTTCATAAACGCGCGAATTTTCTATTAAATTCCAGATATTCTGTTATTTAGTCAACAACTTATTTCATCCACCGGGAAACGGCTGAATGGCATATCTCAAACACATCATCGATGGAAAATTGCGTTGTATCCAGAATTAAATTAAATGTGCTTAGTATTTTAGCCGAATCTCTTATATCTATACCGTACATCTCCTTAAACCGCCGATGCTCACTGTCTTCCCTCACCAGCGTTTCTTGTTTCTGAGCTGCGAAATCTTTCTGGTCTCGTGCCATCATCCGCCGAATGCGTACATCATCATCACACGTTAGGAGTATGGCAAAATCCCGCCACTGTTCAATCATGTAGGTTGGTAGCTGTCCTTCGAAAACGGCATTTTCCTTTTCTTTAGCGAGTTCGATAATCGTGTTATCTATTTGCTGGTCAATTTCAAGATGGGTCTCCACATATTTTGAGAACTCTTCTAGGTTCATTCCATTTTCTACGGCTAAACGGCGAAAAATCATCCCGGTGGAATAATAAGGGTATCCTAAAGTTTCTGCTAGTTGTTTTGCAATGGTGCTTTTTCCGGTGCCATGTAAACCCGCAATTGAAATAATCATGATTTAATATATTAAATCTTGGAGAATATTATATTATTTCTTATTTTTTCACACTTTTTATTGAATTCATCTAAATTGTTATCTGAAAGAATCAATATACTATCTTCTTTAAACGAATATAATTCAAGAAATCTCGATAGATATTTTAACCAATGTTTTATTTCATTTGTACAATTCCATATTGATTTTGTAAATTTAATGAAATCATCTCTTTCAATAGTATCTGTTTTCTCAATTTCATTTTTCTTATCCCTTTTTTTTCTTCCATATATATTTTTACTGAAAACAACTCCATGATCATAATTATTCTTGATTTTACTTCTATCAGATATTCTTTCATTATTATAGGATAAGATTACTTCTCCTCTCATTAAATAGCCTTCTTTAATGATATTGGGGATAATGAATGAGTGTAAAGGGAAAAACCGTTCCTTATACTCATTGTGAATAATAACAACTAATCTGCCCCCATTTATCAGTAAAATTCTTAAATTAGAAATTAATTTTGCGATTTTTTCAATAAAAACATCAATTTGATCAATTTTTTTATCTGATATCTTTAAAATTATTAGATGAATGGATTCTTCAGGTAAATTACTCAATAAATCTTCAATTTCAAGAATTTTGCCGTAATATTCTTCATTGATGTCTTCGGAATTATCAATTATCTTACATTTTTTTTCTTTCGGTATTCCATCATATAATCGAGAAGAATAAAATTGGGTTGCATCATGACCTTCCCGCTTTGTTCCACCAAATGATTGCGTTTTAGTTCTTTCTCTTTTCATTTTCATTCTTCTTTTTCATTTTTCCATGTAAGTATTGATTTATTCTCCTATTTGCCAATTCCACGTATTCTATATTAATTTCATATCCAATATATTTCCTTTTAGCAGCTAATGATGCAATTGCTGTTGATCCTGAACCCATAAATGGATCTAATACAATATCATCTATATCTGTAAAAAGCCTAATAATTCGATATGGCAATTCTACTCTAAATGGGGCTGGATGATTAACTGTTCTTGCGCTTTCTGCTCCAAAAGTCCATATATTTTGACATAATTCATTATCACTAATGACGATTGATTTTGATTCTACTTTAAGAGAAATATCATTTATTTCATTTATCTCAAGTTCTTCATCTGATTTAGAAGCTATAATTATATATTCATGAACGTCTCTTAAAGATGGATTTGAAGCAGATTTCCAACTTCCCCATGCACAAGAACTTCCTGCACTTGCAGCTTTATTCCAGATTATTTCTTGATGCACTGAATAACCTATATTATACAAAATTTGTATTACATAACAATCCAGTGGAATATATGGTTTTCTCCCAACATTGGCAATATTAACAGCACATATACCACTATCTGTCAATACTCGATATACTTCTGAAAAGACATTTATTAAAAGGTTTAAATATTCTTTTAAAGTTAAATTTTCATCATAATCCTTTGTTACGTTATATGGGGGGGAAGTTACCATTAATTTTATTGAACCATCAGGTAAATCAGACATTGATTGAGCATCAGAATGGTAAATATAATTTTTCTTGAAATTCACATTAAATCAAAATCATTAAATCAAAATATAATTATGTTTCCCATCTATGTAGATGAAATATCTGAATGAGCAATAAGTAGGAAAAAAGAGATGGAAAATCCTTAAGGTTATTCTAAAGTTGTTTTAATTCGATTTATTTGGAATAATCTTCAAGAATTTTTTTATGAATTGCATCGGCAAGAGCTGTGTGTGAGATTTTGCCGCCGTAATATCGTGAAACTGTTCGTTGAGTTTTAGATAATTTACGTAATTGGGCAGGGCGTAAACGAGGCACACCATGTAATTTTTGGCCAGTAATGGGACAATGTGCATATTTAGGGCGCCGTCGTACAAAATGAGTAGCATGGCTGTTTCCAGGGAGTCGAATTTGTTTCATAGCCATAGATCTAGATCGTTTGTTTCCTCGCATATAAGTCACCTCAAAGATCATTAAGAGTGAGATTTTATTCGAACTCTAATGAGATCAGCAATTTGACATAAATTATTAATTTTTTGGTTGGGAAGAAAATGAAAAAAATGAGTTAATTCGTTTATTGATGGGGAAAATGTAAATACTCCTTAAATTGGGAAAATGCAGAAGCCACAATTTCTTCGATCTGGGAGTACATGGCACGAATATTCTCCACAGATAGGGGTGAATTTGATTGACATTCTTGAAAATGGCGGGGTAATTCTTGAAGCAAATGGGTTAAATGTTCTTGAAATGGTTTAAATGCATGAATTTGTTGCAAGGATTGAATCAGATGCTGTAATAATTCGCTAACAAAATCGAGGTCGAGGTCTTCTGCCAAATGTAAGAAATCCAATAGAGTGATAAAATCAGAGGTAACTTGAGTGGCTGATTTAGCTAAAATAAAGGGATCTAGTTGCCACTGAACCGCAATATTGTTAAATTCATAGTCCATTGTCGAGGCAATTGTGGCAATTAAACTGCGGAAGTTTCCTTCCAAAGGTAATCCGTCAATTAAATCATAAATCGATGCATGCAAGAAGTTCAATTCTTTTTGTAGTTGAAGAATTTGTTGATAAAAAAAGCGCATCCGACGAATATAAAAGGTGGTATCTACTCCGCCTTTTTCAAATCTTGTCTGTAAAAATTGAGCTGTATTAAGAATAGAGAAAAGATCTGCCTTTAATTCAATCAAGGGGCGTACTGGTTCAAAATCAAACTGACCTAAATGGCTTTGAGACCTTTGAGCATTTATATCAAGGCTACGTGATCGATTTGAAGAGAACCCAGCATTAAACATTTGAATTTCAAATTTATTTAAGTTAGGAAGTTCTTTTTAATTTGTATTATACTGATGTTATTTACAAAATATCAAATCAAAATCAAATTAAAAAGAGAAAGTCTAAAAATTTATCCGCTCCCCAGTTTAGAAATTAAATTTAGATTCCAGCCTAAGGTGGGGCGTAAGAAAATTGTGGTATAAATTATAAAGATTGAAACGATAAAATTTCCCACCAGCAATTTAGCAGTATTTGTGTTCCCTAATTCTCGAAATGCTAAAGACATCAGCACAGTGGTCCATAAAATGGCAATTATTTGCAGTATATCCAACAAAGACCATACTAGCTGTGCATCCCATATTGGTTGCATGGTGGTGGTGATCGCACTAAAGTTAGAGAATGATCCTAAATCTACAGTTGGTAACCCAATAAGCAAAATGAGAAAAGAAAGTAAATTAACAACAACAAATGGCGTATATGCATAATTCATAACCTTCTTTTTTCCTGTTTTGCGAATACTTGAATATTTATAATCCTTTTCAATCAATTCAGAAACTGCTTCGGTTTTTCTTAATTGTTCCAAACGAGTTCGTCCTGAAATAAAATCACGTAAACGCCCTTTCTTCACTTTAACATTATAACGGATTGCGATAATACCGTCTAACTGAACACTAAAATTTGCCGCAAGTTCATAAACTAAGGAGTATAACCAAAAAACTAAACGCCAATAGATTAACCCAAAAATGAAGAAAGCAGCAAAGAAAGCCAATCCTACGCCAACTCGATTCAATAGTGGTTCACTCGATGTTTTAACATGCAAAAAAATGGCTACAATCCATAAACCTGTGAAAATTCCAACGAAAAATCGAATAAATCTAGGTCCCCATGAATCCTTTTTCTTTGTAATGTCCCAAAAAGCGTAATTTGGTTTATAAATTGTTTTTGCTATTCGTAAATACCAAGGATCGGGTTTAAACCATCGCTCTATAGGTCGGGCAAACATCGGAAATCGTTCAATCTTCTCTGTTTTTATATGATATCCGCAATTATCGCAAACATAAACATCTAAATCAGTTTCTGTACCGCAACTTGGGCAACGAGCCATAGTTTTTCACATTTATGGTTTTTTTTTCACAAGGTTAATACAAGTTCCGAGAATCCCTTGTAATTGATAATACAACTATTGTTTTTTTTCCCTAAAAAACTTACAGCTAAGAATTTGTAATTAAAAAGTGATCAGAATGCTGAATTATTTTCGGACGTTGCTGTAATAAAATATCAAGAATTTTTACGTTTGTTTGAAAATGAGATGTTAATTTTTGTATTGTAAATTCGAAATCACTTTGAGAAAGTAGTAGAAATGGTAAAATCTGGTCGGCAGCATAAGGATCTACCGTATAGGAAGATCGGTAAAGGGAGTTAAATTGGTAGGAAACTTGTTTTCCCAGTTCTTCAGAGGATAATCCACGTTTTCCTAATAGGGTTCCTATTCCTATTCGAATTCCAGAATCAAATTCCAGCCATCCATCTATTCCTACCCCAACTGATAGAGAAGAATGATAATTTTTTTCACAGTAATATTTAGCTTTTTCTCGAAGATCTAGAAAGAGTGTTTTATGAATGGTGTTGCAGATTCGTTCCGCTACTTGAGCTTTTCTTAAATTTTCATGCGCGTGAATAATTACATAAATTCCAGTCACTTCTCCTCGATTTATGCAATGAAAATTCTTGTATTTTTCCCGTTGGAGTTGAGGTTTAAATTTTAAAGTGCAGCGAGCACCTCCTTTTGGATAGTAACCGTGTTGATGTACGATTAAATGGCATTCGTATCCTAAATTTCGAAAAATATGAAAAAGTACTTCTTCTATATATGATGTTCCTGGTGCTCCCAAAACATAAGTACCCCCTCCAAAAACTTCTATAGTATATTGAGAGTGAGCAGCATGTGGAATAATAAGAGAATTTTGTAATGTTTGAGTTAAAAGAGATACACTTCCTGCAGTGTGGATATCTACTGAGAATTGATGATGGCGCTCAGAACCAGGCAAAAATTCTAAATTAATGCTTCCCTCCTGAATAGAACTTGTTTTTCCTTGAGTTAGATGTTTTAGTGCTTGAATTCCAACTAAATGTTGCATTTTCAAACCGGGATTTTTACGATTGGCTCGAATCTTGCTGATTCTAATCCCTTTTTGAATGCAACATGCTACTGCGGCAGCAACTCTTAGAATTGATCCGCCACCTTCACCGATAGATCCATCTATATCTACATATATCTCCATAATTTTCAATTCTTGAGTAATCTATACTGAATGAAGGGTAAAAAAATGGGAACTAAAAAGTTTCACTTTCTTCGAGGAGAAATTCCAAAGTTCGCTTCACACTCTGTTGTTTGATTTCCAACCGAGTCCCGTAAAATTGGATTTCTTCAATTTTGTTGCATGAAGGCGTTCCGATTCCAAGATACATTAATCCTCGTGGTTTTCCATCCATTGAATAGGAACCTGCTACGCCAGTAATTGCAATACGTAGATCTGTACTTATTTTTTTCTTTAATCCATTTAATAATGCTTCAGTGGTTTCAGCTGAAATCGCGCCGTAATCATTGATAATATCGAAATCCACATTGAATATAGTATTTTTAACATATGCTGAATATGCAACAACTCCACCAACAAAAACCTTGGAACTTCCATCCACACTTGTGAGAATATGGCTTAGATACCCTCCAGTTGCAGATTCAGCCACTGCCAGAGTAATATGCTTGGAAGTCAATTCAGAAATAACTGTTCTCGCCAATTCTATCAGTTCATCGGTGATGTCTTCCATGCTATAAATTAACAATGAAAGAAATTAAAACCTTTTTCCCAATTTTCTAAAAAAGAGGAAATTCGATTAAATTATTTGACCAAAAGGGGATTCTATTCCTTTTTTCCATCTCTTAATAAATCGAACTACCGCCACAGGGACCAGAGAATCTATTGGTTCCTTCTGTTGAATCCGCTTTCGAATTATACTTCCATTAAATTTTCTAAATTCAAAAATTTGTAGAATTCCAAGTTGATAACCTTGTTTTTGAAACAATTGACGGGTCCATTCACTGTTTGAAAAGAAGATGTGGAATTTTCCTACTGTTTTTACCACCATTTTGACCCAAAGATCCGCGTTATGCATATCTGGTATAGGATAAATTTTGTACTGATGTGTAGAAATACCGTTTTCTTCCAATGATTCAATGATCATTTGAAACCTTTCTAAATAAGAAAATGGATTTTGAATTGTGTCTTGATATTGCGACGATCCAATTCCAATTTTCAAAAAATCGACTTGAGTTAACGCAAATTGGATCATTTTAAGATGTCCCAAATGAAAAGGTTGAAATCTGCCAATAAATAGCCCAATTTTGGAATCCGACACTTCAAATTCAGATTTATTTCTTCCCTTGTTTAACAAAGTGGAATTAATTATATTTTTCTCCATTAAATCAAGCCAATATGTTTTACAAGTAAAGGAGATCGAAAAATCATCTTCAAATTCTAAGAAATTTTCAGGAGAGATAAATCGGCCGAAATTTAACTCTTTTTTAAGTGAACTATTGGGTGTTGGTTGATCACCCAGAATTGTAATAAAGGTATAGACTGCTTTAAGATGCCTCTGCTGGTCTTGCTCAAAATGCAGATCATAATACTGCAAGTGCAGAGGAAAATAAGGAAGATTTTCTCTGGCAATTCGTCTAGCTTCTTGCATAATTTTCTCAAAAGAGAAATTAGGATAAAAATATACAACTCCATGCGCAGAATCCCCAAAGATCTCGGAGGGGTATGTATTATTATCTCCTCCATCACATTCAAGGTGATGTTTTTGGATCCATATTTCGCCATTATTATTCCATGCATAAAGCCGACAATAGATATAAGGTGTATTGGAGTAGCAAATTTCCTCCCAAGATTGAGGAAAAACAAATGTTGAAAGCCGACCCGTGTGGAATTCAGCCATGTTTTTAGTATGGAAACATGCTATGGTTTCTTCTTGTAAATCATTAGTTTCTTTCTGGTTGAAACTTTGACTGGAGTGGGAAAAGTTATAATTGGGGGGTAAATTCACTGAATAATCCTCCCAGTAGTTCGATTTTCAGATCATCTTCAACTTTTGCGTCAAGATATACCTGTGCAGATCCTTTATTCAGCGCAATTTCCATAAATCCACTGGATCCTTCAATAAAAAGTAATTGATTTTCATCATTTCCCGCAAAAATTTTCGAAATCTTTAATTGATGCTCTTTTCCTTTATAATGCAAATGTACAAAGGGGGCTGTTTGTTGCAATTTACTAAGAAATAGCCCTATTGGTATATTTGTAATTAAATTTCCGAAACTATCGCAATATTGAATTTTTGTAAGAATAAATCTTTCATCTTCACTGAAACTGGGAATTAGATCTGGAATTATGGAAATTTCATCACATACACTGCCAACGCTGAAAATTTCTAATCCACTAGCTAAGTGGCAGGCAATGGGCATCATGATGTCTCTTCCGTGAAAAGTTCCTGCCCATAAATCAGTTTCTAGTGAGGAAACACTTCCTTGGATTGAATCATTTTTTTTTAAGAAATCAATATTAATTGCATCTGGGACATTGACTTCATTTTCAATCTCTTGTAAACTTTCTCGATGTTTACGGCGCTCTTTTATCATTTCTGTAAATGGAGGATAGAAAAATTCTTCTTCTTCGATTTTTAGAGCAACTGCAATCAAATTATGAGCTTGAAGATAAGAGAAAATTCCGTTATTTGGACCGATAAAGATGTAATCATCTATCGTTTGGATGGCAAGAATGTCCCGATTTGATCCTACGCCTGGATCTACTACCGTAACAAAAATAGTTCCTTTAGGAAACGTATCATAGACTGTTCTCAACACATAAGCAGCTTCTCGAATTGAAAATGGGGTAATGTTGTGCGTGATATCAATAATTTGAACATCTGGGTTAATTTGAAAGGCCACACCCTTCATTTCTGCCACATAATGGGAACCTCGTGCGCCAAAATCCGAAATAATTCCAATAATTGTCATTTTTTAATCAACTATGAAAAGAAGCTTCTGGTAAAAAAAATATTGATATGTGATTTAATTAGAAAATTGACGATCTACATTTACATATTCGGCTAAAGCACGTGCTTTCAATGAATATTCTTCAGCTTTTTGAGCTTCCATTAATTCTTCGGACACCTCTGCAGCTTTTTTAAAATAAACCTGCGCTTTTTCAAAATGATCCGTCCGAAGACCATTCATCGCTTTTTCCAGCAAGGCTTCCCGCTTTTTTAATAAAGCTGGAATTCTTTTGATAAAGGCGATCTTACTGGTGTACATTTTTACGAGCTCTTTTTCATCCAACTCATCGGCGAAATTTTTGGCATTTTCGAATTCTTTCTGTGCCTTTTCAAAATCTTTCTTTTGTAAAGCTCGTTCAGCGTTTTCGTGAGCACGGTAGAGTTTTTTCGGAATTTTTTTGATTTTTTCTAACAAACCTGCTGCTTCATCAAATCTGCCTTGTCTATTTAATTCTTTGATGCGCAAAGATAATCTGGCTTCTACTTCTTGTTTGTCCAGAATTAATTCGGGTTGATCAAAATATTTAATAAAACTTTCTTGCAAGATTTGCTTCAATACTTCCTCTTTCTCTTGATAACGGGGGATGAAATGTTCCATGGCCATCTTTAAGGGTTCCCGATGAATGGCAGTATCTTCTTCTTTACTGAGAATCACACCTGTAATTAAATGGATAGAAATACGCTTTTCTTGTATTTCTTTTTTAAACGAATAAAACTGATAATTTGGCAGCAATGTTAGTGCAAATACTTTATCTGAGTGTCCCATACGGATTTTCAGCAGTTCATTATCATTTAAGTAAATATATGGGGAATTAGGGGCATTATACACGATTTTTGTACGAACCTTTGCATTTTGATCAACAACTAAGAAAAATGCACCATAAGTCATTTTTTTCGATCAACTCGCTTTTTATTTTTTCTGGGCTTTAAGGGTGAGTGCCCGACTGGTAATATCTTGAAGTGAATGAATAATGGATAGTAGTTGAGCCATATATAAATTTTCTCCAATTGATTTGTTGATATTTTTCAATTTCTCCACTGCTTGCAGTTCTTCCTTTGTAATCGATTCCAATGCTTTTTCATCCCACAATTTTTGGATTTCTTCCGCAACTTGCGCATGAATCTTTTTTAGATCTTCTTGAGCATTTGCTCGCCCTTTCTTAATCACTTCGATGATCAAGCGCATATTCTCGTTAACATTCGTCAAATTTTCTGTAATGTTTTTGGAATTTTGCTGAATGCGCCGATCAAGTGCTTCAATTTGTGCAATAGTTCCTTCCAAACTTTTGGTAATCTGATTGATTTGATTTGCGATTTGCTGTAAATATTCTGTATTTTCCGCCATTAGATTCACATCCTTGCTTTTCTTTGAATTTTTCTTTATATATTCTCATTTAACCATTCTTTCCCTTTCCTTATTTTGGGGGAGGATTGATTCCTGGTGGGGGATTTTCTTTCAATTTCTTCTTGTTTTCTTCAGACGATGGGGAAGGTATTTGTAAATTTTGTGAAGAATTATCGACAGGTTGAGAAGAGAATTTCGGTTCTGGAATCTGGGCATCTGCAGCTTCAGAAGATTCCGTTTCTACTGGTTTTGACAAGGATTTATCTACCTGCTCGATTAAACTCTCTGCAGATTGTTCTCCTTTGTTTCCGTTTTCCGCTTCTTTTAATCCTCTAATTCCTTCTAATACTTCTTTTAAAAGTAAATCAACAGTTTCGGGTTTTAATGCTTCTTCTGAAGTTTCTACTATTTGTTCCAACCGTTGAAAAACTTCATCTAAGTCTTTTAACCCCATTTTTTCTCTAAATTTGGCAATTTCACCCACCACATTATCCCCGATTTGTTCAAATACTAAATGTTGGGCTTCTCCTTCTCTTTCCACGCTTTCGGTCATTGAATGAATTGAATTAACAAGAGAATCAACACGATCCACCAGGTTTTGATTAAGTTCATCAATGCTTACCTGAAGATTTTGAATGACTTTACCTAATTGTGAAATTCGGGAATAAATATTTTGTAGTAAATCGGTTAACATTTCTGACATTGCTTTCATCTCAAGGTTACTTTATAACCCTCAGTTTTTTTACCTAATGAACAATTACGCTTTGAGCTTAAAATATTTTTAGGGTAAAAATTCATTTACCTTCATTGAACAGCTCAGTTATTGTTTTTTTTTTAAAATGTATTCTGCCTTAGTTCCAAAAAATTTTTAATTTTTTCTGTGCTTCACATATTTGACTTTTAATTTTTTTGCAATAATGGGATCGTAGCTCAGCCTGGTTAAAGCGCTGGTCTTATATGAAGTTAATGCATACATCGAAAAAAAATTGCATTAATTGCTGAGTCAACCAGAGATGGAGGGATCGAAGCCCTCCGATCCCACTCTATTTAACTTGGTTTTATTAATTTTATATTCACATACAGTCAATGGGGAAAATTCAACCTCATGCCTTATATCTCACAAGCATTTAGTGTATATCAACAATAATTCGATGAGAGATTCGGTGATCGATACGCGGAAACCGCAGATATATAAGGTTGTTATTTTAAGTATTTTAATATTAAACGTTATGGGAGATATAATTTCGCAAGGAGTCCTGAAACTTCAACCCAACGCCATCCCTAATACTTCGCGAAACTTTAAACATTATCATACTAGTCAAACCTTATTCACGGCTACTTCTAATATTCTTTCTTCTACCGGCATGGAACCTTCCAGCGGATTAGTTAATGGGATCTTTTATCATTATTATTGGGACAATTCTAGATAACAGTGCTTCAAATTACAATTGGTATATGGAAGACTGTGTTTCATCCAATGATTTAATCATTGACTCACATGTAGATCATCTAAATGTCTCGTTCAGCTTTCAAAGCGGCGAATCTGGTTCCAGTATTGCAATAAAGCATGATCTTGCCGATTTTACAGATATTACTATTGATCGAAATTCAGTTCCCGCATTTGAAAATCTATCCATAACTATTGATTATACCGTATATTATGA
>CAYRPF010000002.1:0-1286 GCA_964426185.1 uncultured archaeon
CAAATCCTTTGGATGCTGGAGATTATCCTGGTTCAAATGTCGGTGACGATACTTCAACTGATGATACTTCAACTGATGATACTTCGACAGATGATACTTCGACAGATGATACTTCGACAGATGATACTTCGACAGATGATACTTCGACAGATGATATTAATCCATTCGTTAATATACCAGGCTATACTCCTACTATCTTTATGATGATTTTTATTTCCACAATTGGGATTTTAATCATAAAGAAAAGAAAATAATTCTCATGAATCTTTTTTTTATTATTTTCAATACAAAACTGACATAGAAAAAGAATCAATTGAAATATGGCATCCGGTAATAGAAAAATAAATGTTCCTTGGATAAAAACAGCGAAAGAATTAGCCGAAAAATTTCCGAAAAAATGAGAAATTCTAATTCATCCAGGATTGAAAGGTTTTTACTTGTTTAATTACTTTTTCAACTTCCCCTTCATCAAATGGACCTTCTTGCCCCACAACCTTGGCTGTAATCCATTGGGGATATGTACGCACAATTGCAGGAGATCTACTCATTTTATTCCAATATCTTCTCGCAAATCCTTGAACTTTATCTGTTGGTAAGCCGTGTGTTAAAAAAACTATTCCTCCAGGGATGGTTTGATTGGTCTTTCGGGCAATTTTAGTTAATTTTTTCAGAAATTTTTTAGAAGCAGGAGCTCCTCTAAACATTCTCACCGCTCCTCCAAGAATTAATACATCTGGTTTGTCATTGATGACAATTTTGGGATTTATTTCCTTTACATGGCCAATCTTTACCACGTCACCGTCTGAATAGGTTTTGGCGAGTTGTTCGGCGAGATTTTTTCCATTTCCGAATTTGGTATCATGCAGTATCCATATTTTCATAGTAATCTCAAAGATATATAATGATAATAGAAATAAAGAAATTCATGGATGCCATTTTTTGGCATAAAAAGATTTAATGAATAGATTATTTTTTTATTTGAAAAATTCGATGACTTCAAACCGCAGAAAACCGGAAAAAGAATTTGCAGAAATTTTATCTAATCCCAGTTCATCTGGGAAAAGACGGGTTAAAAGGGCAATAAATCAACTGGAATTCGGAGATTATTACCGTGGCACGGTTAAAATTATTCGAAAGGTCAAACCCGGGCCGATAATCCTGACCATTTTTGACGGAACCGGAACAATTGAAGCGGTAGCCCATACCCGTATTTTTCAAAATCGGGAAATTGAATCTACAAAGGGAACAACCACCTACTCCTTTGGCAATTTACAGATAAAAGACAG
>CAYRPF010000002.1:1386-41698 GCA_964426185.1 uncultured archaeon
AATCTACAAAGGGAACAACCACCTACTCCTTTGGCAATTTACAGATAAAAGACAGCCGAACGAAATCTAAGGCGATTTCATATTCTTCTGATACTTCATATTCTCCTGAGTCTGAAAACTGCCCCCTAGCTGAGGAAGAAGTGGTAGAAGATGCCATTGTAAACATTTTCGGCAAAGCTACCTTTCATAGAGATCAATTGGAGCTGGAAATTAAATCGATCCGTTCATCTTCTATGGATTTTGAAGGAATTTTGCAGCAGCGCAGTAAACCCCGCCGTACCGAATTCAGCATTCCTTCGCAGCGATATCAAGCGATGAAAAAGAGATTTATTAAGATCGCACAAAGAATCAGAAGGGCTATTATGGATCAACAACCTATTTTAATTCGACATCACAATGATGCCGATGGAATCTGCGCTGGATTGGCAGTGGAACAAGCCATTTTGCATGAAATGGAACGCAATAATATCGATCCAAAAAACAAAATATACCGCAGTCCCAGTGTTTCGCCTTTTTATGATCAAATCGATCTATTTAGAGATGTTAGCAAATTTAATCGTTATACTAATCATTTCGGTGATAAATCGCCTCTGATTCTTCTATTGGATACTGGCTCTACTCCCGAAAATTTGTTTGCCCTTCAAGTGCTCAAAAGTTTCAAATATGAATGCATTGTTGTGGATCATCACAATCCTGGTAATTTAGAGGATGGAAAAAGTGTTATTTGCAATTATCTGGAAGACCATCTTAATCCTTATCTATTTGGTTATGATTCCCAAACAAGCGGTGGAATGTTGGGATATGAACTTGCTCGATTCATTGATGAAGATTTTGAAGCACCCTTATATCCTGCTGTTGCAGGTGTAGGTGATCGATGTGAAGGTGAAGAAATTGACAAGTGTATAGAAAAATCTGGTAAAAATCGAGAAGAATTAATGAATATGGCAAAAGTTATTGATTATTTAGCCTTTCACTTCAGGTTTGAAGATGGAGAAGGGGTTTATGAACAGGTATTTACCAATGATAAAATGGTGAACTTGGTGGCTCGTGAAGTAGATCGATATTTTGAAGAAACCTTGAACCGAATTTTACCCCATGTTCAAATTGAAGATTTTTCCGCGGTTAAGTTTGTTTCATTAAATTTAGAACAATTTACTCAACGGGGAAAATACCCTCCGCCTGGGAAAACCCTTGGATTAATTCATGATTACATTGCGGGTCAGAGTGACCTTAAACCCGTTTTTACCATGGGCTTTTTTGGTGATGGAATCATTATAAGGGCGACTGAGGCGATTCTTCCCGTTCCTGAACTGTTAGTCGACTTACAGAAGAAATTTCCATTGGCTGCTGTAGAAGGAGGGGGACATGAGCAAGCAGGTTCAATTAAATTCTTGGAATTATATGGGGAACAAATTTTGAGGGAAATAAAAGCAAGATTAGAAAATATTTCCTTTACGGATAATAAATAAAGCGAAGCAAACATCGCTTGATTCAAGACATGTGGTAGTTTATTCAAGTAAAATTTTAATTTTATGAAATAATCTATCAATAATTTATTTTCCGAAGTTGGGATTATGGTTCCGAATTCGCATTATAGCGAAATACATAAAAATCCGAAATTACGAATTATTCCTTAGCAGTCAACAGAATTAACTATAGGGTGAAAATACTGGATATTAATTTGTGGCTAAATTGGATAGGAACAATTGTTATTGCAATCATTCTTTCAAACTTCTTCACCACCAGTATTAAGAAAAAATACTATAATCCCTTTTTACTCGTTTCAGTTTTCTTTTCTTTTATTGGTATCATTTTTGAAAATATAATGTATCACTTAGAAGAAAATGGGATTCAATCTATGGTTAATTTATTTTATGCACTTCATATCACAAGTTTTTGCATATATTTCTTTTATATGTATTTATTTTTGAATTCATTAATACATAGTCGCCCGTCGGTTCCAAGTTTAGTGTTTATATCGGGGCTAATTGCAATTATTTTTATAGGATCTTGGGTACATTATCTTTATTATCCTGAATTATCTTATGATGATGGTTCAATTCCAGTTGCCCTTGCACGGTTAGCCTTTGATCTCACGGGAGTATACGTTTTTGGAGTTCAAGGTATGGTAATTTATTTTCGTATTTATCAAAAAGTGAAAGAGAAATTCGCATTATTATTTATTTTTACTCAATTTTCAATGATGAGCGGATATTTCTTCCGAATTTTCCGGGAAATCAATAATTTGGCAAGCTTTTATAATCCTACTCAAATTAATCCTGTTTTTATTAATGGTCTCTCCCCAATAATTATATTTTTAAACATATTTGGTATGATAGGTGCAATGGTTTATATTGTGCTTTACAGTATAAATATCAAATACATTGTTCGTCTACCGGATGACATATATTTCTTAGGGATTTACACCATTTCAGGCCTACAAATATATAAAGTTAATCTCAAAGCCTCTAAACAGCGTTATGTGGAAGATCGCCTTCTTAGTGGAATTTTCTCGGCCTTTTATAGTATTTTTAAAACATTATTTCAATCCCACCATCCCATTGAGATTATCCGTAGTCAAGATTTTTCACTTCTATTTATTGCTCAAGAAAAAATAATGGTGGTTGCCGCTACAGAGCAACCTACTTATACTTTGGAACACGCCATGCGGCAATTTTTCAAACAGTTTACGGAAGAGTTTCCTAGGATTTATGAGAAGAATTTTCTCAATTTGGATGGAATTGAAAGGGTAGAGCAAATTCTGCATGAAAGATTTCCCTTTTTGGAAATTGAAAAATCTCCTTTTGATTCAGCTTATTCCACTCAAGCAGAGTTATCAACTGAACAAAATGGAAAAAAAGACTCCCAAATTCCAGTAACACCTGATCTTGTGGAAGATGTTCAAAATCTTAGCAAATAGAAAAAGAAAAAAAAGAAAAATAAAAAAAGGGACGCGTCAGTAATAAAAAAGAACCAGAATATTATTCTTTCTCATCAATTTTTAGTCAAATTCTAAAATATCTCCGATATAATAGATTGTTTCATCAATATTTAATTCCATTTGCTGATTCGATGCAACAAAAACTCCGTGGTTGATTCCTTGTAAAATTTTATCCAAATACGCCAGGAACATTTCAACTATTTCGCGTAGCCTAACCATATCTCCAATTCGGTACGCCATATTCATTATATTGATCATACCTGGAATAAAATCTCTGTTTAGAATAAGTGACTCCACTGCACCATTCGCAGTTTCAAATGGTTGTGGAATATCACACACTTGAAATAATAACTTGGAAACAAATAACGAAGATTTCAACCCCCGAATAATGTAATTAATTTTACTTACTGAAGTTCTCTGCCGAAATGAGTGTAACTCATATAAAACCCTAAAATTTACGTCATCATATGTATTAAGATATTTTTTCTTATACGTGGGCTCCCATACAATGGTTTTGAAATATTTTAACATTCTTTCGTAGTATTCAGCGAACAAGATGCTATATAGCGATTTATCTTCCTTTCTGACATATGAGGGAAAGTATTTTAAATTATAGTGCTTCCTTCTTAAAGTGTGGAAGAAATTCCGAAGAATTAATATCTTCACTTTGAATCGATCGACTGCATAGAAGAGAGGAATTCGGGATTCTGTATACGCATTTACATTTCCATATCGAAGTTCATTTCTTCTATTGGGTCCCAAGCGTGATGCAATCGGGACTAACCTATGAACAACAATGAAAAATCGCGCCAAAATTTTAGAAAATAGATGGTTTTCATCTAACTCTAACTCTTCCATAATTTTTTCCATATCTAGCGATTTGAAGGAGATATTAGAGAGATATTCGTAATTACGGAGGGCTAGAATACCTGAAGTCATCAGTTCTGCTTCCAATATGGAACGAAATGGAATGTAAACTCTGTTTAAATCCGTTGTATAACTATTTTGTGAAATAATATCAGGATAAGTCCCCACTCCAGTCACATCCAACCGATGGCTCATATTCATGCTTGTTTCCTTCAGATAATGTTTAACGTTTCAAGTAACCATTTTGTTATTTGCCATGCAAAATTGCAATTCAATAATTATTCTTAGTACTTGAAGTTAATAAAAATATGGAAAAAATAATTTGAAATAGTGAATATTTTATCTAATGCAGTAAAAAATTTATCTGACAGTTATTTTTCACACTTCAATTGCTAAATTTGTAAGTTTTTCACTTTAATTCTGAAAAAGGGCTAGTTTTTATCTTTATCGCTCCATATAATTATTAAATAGTGGAAGCACCAATCCAAGATAATCTTTATATATGTTTAATCAGAGTATAAATATCCTCTTAATTTTGAGGAGGGGATTTTCTAATGGCCGTAACACCTATTGCGATGACTCTTGGTATAACTTCAATAATTTTATTGATTTTAGGATGGACATATTCTGTCCTATTTTGGATTAAATATATTTACGTAAGAAAAATCTTGGTTCCCCTTGTTGCTTGGGTTGCATTTTGCTGCGGAATGTTTTATTTAGGACCTACAGTGAGTTTTATTTCACTCTTAACAACGGGAAATAATATTGCTCCGAGAACCTATTATCTATTATCCTATATTACTCTACCTTTAGCGGGGATGGGTATTACGCAGATGTCCTTATCTGTATTCAATCGAAAACTACAGAAGCGGGCATTTGTTATATATCTGTTAATGTCACTTCTTTACTATATCTTTGTGATTGGGTTCACAGATCAACAGTACAAAGCTGAAGATGTGGGACCAAGTGAATTATTAGATATTAGCCATAATAATGTCTCACTAATAGTTACAGGTTTTACGCTATTTACTGTATTAGTTGTAAGTAGCGGTGGTTTTTTCTTACTTGCCCGGAAATTAAAGAAGAATAATATGCCCAAGAAAGATATTCGAAAAACATTAATGATTGCAATTGGTTGGCTATTTTTCGTGGTTTCAGGTATCATGGATGCCATGATTCCTCCCTTATCGATCATCTTCATTCTCTTTGTGCGGATTTTGATGATAATTGCCTTTAACTTTATATATTTGGGATTTTGGAAGAAACCCGTTAGAATGAAGTAAATTTGGGAGGTATTTTTCACTATTTTTTTTATCAAGTAAGACAATCCATCTGCTGCATGCTTAGAATTGCTAGAATTTTTAGGAATGTGCCAAAATCACCGAAATCTTAAATATTTTGCAATATTGAATTGTTTATGGTGAATTTGGGGATGAATGAAGAATAAAATTATACGATTTTAAAATTTAAATTCCATCATAAATGTTTTATCATAAGCATAATCAACTTATAGATGCGCATTAAAATGTCACAACAACCTGTCTTTAAATCTCATCACCCAGATGGATTCGGTAGTTTTGCCGGATTGGCCCTTAAAGAGTCTGGTGTTCCATATTTGCTTCAAGAAGCTGACATTCTCATCCAAGGCATTCCCTACGAAGCGGCTACTAGTGGAAAAAAGGGGACCTCCTTCGCTCCCCATGCCCTTCGGGCGATCTCAAAAGATTTCCAAGTCATTTCTCGTCGGGGAGTGGATTTGACAAAGTTAAAAATCTGTGATGTCGGCAATATTCCGATTTTTCCAGTAGAAGGTGCACAAACCCGGGATTCCATTACTTCTGCAATGCAAGCTTTGCTCAATGCTACATCTTCGCCTATCATTTCCATTGGGGGGGACCATTCGGTCACCTTTCCGTTGGTCAAAGCCTTTGATCCCTCTCAAAGCTTGGGGATCATTTGGTTAGATGCCCACCGCGACCTCCAAGACGTGTTCTTGGGTTCCCCTTTTTCCCACGGGACTTCACTTCGGCGAATATCTGAGCTACCAAATGTCGACCCTGAAAATATCTGTCTTATTGGCACTCGATACATGGATCCACTCGAACAGGTATTTATAGAAAAAACGCAAATTCAAGAACTGACTGCTCCTATGCTTGAAGACGCTCCTAACTACCGGAGTCTTGTCCAAAAAACCATTTCGGAAATTGAGGATCGGGTTGACCATTTGTATATCTCGATTGATATCGACGTCCTTGATCCGGCTTTTGCACCAGGGACTGGGACTCCTGTGGCTGGGGGTTTAACCAGCGCCCAATTGTTGAATATTGTCAGTGACCTTTCCGTACCAGTCAGAGCCTTTGATATTGTTGAAGTATCGCCCCCATTAGATCCCTCGGGGATAACAAGTAAGGTACAGATGGCGCTCCTTACGGAAATTTTTGCCAAATATGCATAGTAAAATTATTTTTTTCTTTTATCAATTTTCTTTAATTCGTGCTTGAATCACTTCAGCCACCTTAAAACTTGTCGCTATCGCAACACCCAAACCTGTTCCATCCCTAACTTCGTCTTCTTCACTGAGATCTGTGGAAAATAGATAATTTGAGGCGCCAACCACGAAAATATTTGATTTTTGAGTGGTGGATATAATTTCATAATTAGAATCAATCGAATCAGGAAAATCTAATTCCAACTGGTGAAATTTATTGCCTAATTCATACGATTCAGAGAACAATCCTTGAGTAAATAAAGATCCAACTGCGATTACAATATATTTAGTTTTGAGTTTTTGAGTATTACCATGAGAATCTACTAAATGCACAATCCATTCTGAATCATTTTTAGTTAAATCGACCATTTTTGTCTTTTTTGCAAATGGTATAGCAAGAACTTGAATTTTCCTTTGAAATTGGCGGAGAAAACGTTCAGCCATAATCGATGGTGTCAAAGCCACCGTTTCAAAACATTCTATTCCTAAATGAGAACTCAAATGTGTAAAAATTGTGGGACAATTCTCAATACCCATAATTGGGGGAAATAATACTAAGGATATCTTTTTCCAATCAATTTCAGGAAATTTCGTGGCAAAATTCGACTTAATTAGAGTTGCTAAAGGAGACATATGAATTGCTTTTTCATCGAAAAATTTAGCAATTGTTTTTACGGAAATTACCTGCTTTTTCATGTTATCCATCAAATCTGCATTCATTTGCTGAAATAATTGCCTAAGGCTAACAGTAAGAACTAAAAATTGTCCTTGAAATTTTTCTTCTAAACCTTTAGCTATCAAAGCCATGGGTGAATTTGTAAATTCTTGAAAATTAATTAATAAACACACCGATTCTTCCGTAAGTTTGCCAAAATTTGAAAAAATAGTATTCCACTTACCAGTTGTCAGCTTTGTATTTCCTAATGATGTAAGAACATGTCCATTGCAAACCTCTGCATTAGAATCTTGAAAAGAAGAAAACGTGGGAAAGCTTTCATAGAATTCTTGTAGGCTTTTTTGTAGGATTTCCATACTGATATGAGAATAGGGGTGAGCTGGTAAAGATACTTGAAATTTTGCCAATTCGAGAATTAGGTTGTCTCCCGGGTAATTGAGCACATCAACCGTCCCCAACCAAAAATTAGAAGCTCCGTTACCGGCATCGATTATTTTGCAATTGATTCCCTTTTTAGCTAACAATCGGGCTGTATTCATTCCTGCAAAACCACCCCCGATAATTGCTACATCTACATCTTGATTTGAGGTATCGTTCAAGAAAGATTTCCTCCTAAAATATACATATATTTAGCCAGTTTAATTTGCCGTCGCTGTGCTTCATCAACCAAATCTTCTGTTTTCCATCTTTTTTCTAACGCTTCTTTTAATTCTTCCATGATCTTGGTATGAGATTTTTGAGACCACAGCAATTCTAATTCTGCTACTTTAAAATAGCAGAATTGACCTTGACAAACCCCCATACCTTGGCGCGTTCGGCGCCGATAATCATCAATTTTCTTCACAAATAGGTTTTCTCTTACCCAAGACAATTCAGATTCAGAAACTTGTTCACATTCGCATACAATTTTTGATTGAGTGTCAACTATCGCGGTATCCAAGCATTTTGCGCATAATTCACCCATTTCTTGGATGAATGATCCCCATTTTAAACTTAAATCTGCAGCGTGTCGTGGATCAACTTGAAATAATTTTTGCAATTCTTCTTTTGTGAAAGGACTATCTGCACCAGGGAGTAATTTTTCCTTAGTTAAACATGGTTTGTAATTTCCTAACTTTTGACATATGAGATCACCCACTTTTTCAGCTATTAAGCGATAAGTAGTGAGTTTTCCTCCAAAAACCGTTATTAAACCTGAAAAACCTTCGCTGGAATAATCAATAATGGAAAATTGACGGGAAGAAGTATAAGGTGATTCTTTTCTTTTAATTAAAGGACGTACTCCTGTATAATATCGAATTAGGCGAGTAGATTTTAAAACTGGGATTAATTCTTCACCCAAATGCTGCAAAGTATCAATTTCTTCATATGTCACCTTCGGCTGATCTAGTTCCCTATCTGGGATTGGGATGGCATTTGTTCCCACAATGACTGATTGATGGCTGGGAACAATGATATCGCCTGTACTTGGAGGTTGTAGTCTGTTAATTACACTTGAAACCAAACGATTTTTAAAAATAAGGAGGGTTCCCCTTGTGGGTGCAATTTCCAACGGATGTTCGGGTTTTATATCTCGTTCAAGGATTGAAGCCCAAGGACCGGTTGCATTTATTATCCATTTTGCATATACATTGAAAAATTCATCGGATAATAAGTCATGCACCCGTATTCCGACAATTTCCTTCTCAGTAAGAATAAGATGTTCTACTTTACTGTAAGTGTGAATTTCCGCACCATGATTCTTGGCATCGAGTGCGTTATAAAGGGTTAAAAGGAAAGGGTCAACATAGGCATCATTCGTTCGAAAAACTTTACGAATGTTAGGATTACAATTGGGTTCATGCTGTAGAAATTCTTTTATTGGAATTTCTTCGATATCTACGCCTGCATTTTGGCACATCTCGGGAAATTTCTTTCCGTAGTTTAGATCTTCATCGGTTATTCCCACAAAATAGCCCCCAACGGAATCAATTATATGGGCTGCAGTTCGTCGTAAAATAAGGTTTTCTTGAGCGCATTCTTTGGCGACTTCTGGATCAGTTGAAACATATCTCGCCCCCGAATGTAATAGTCCATGACATCGCCCCGTAGTTCCTTCTGCCAAGTCCCTTTTTTCAAATAATGCAATTCTTATACCGCGTAAGGCTAAATCTCGGGCGATTCCCGTTCCACAGATGCCACCTCCCACAATGATTGCATCAAAATCTTGAATTAATTGCATTGGGTTCACTTACTATTTACTCTTGTTACTATATATTTCTTCGCGCATAGGAATTATTCAGTGTTTGGTTAATGAGAGAATAATTTTTAAAGATTTATGCTAATCATAATTCATACAGATGAAAATGATTGAAACACCATATATCGAAGTTGAAATTATCAGTAGTCAAGACCCAAAACAAAAAATTTTAGATATGTTAAAGCAAAGGGCAAAAAAAAATCATCATGTGAAATCTCATTTTAAGGGTACTCCCGAGAATCCTATTTTAAGGGTTGATTATGACTCCCTTGAGCAATTTAAGGCCGGATATAATCGTGATCGTTTAATATACGAAAATTTCATTAAATTCATTAATCTACAAGAAGTTTCATTCAGTAAGATCCCTCTGCGCAAGATCAGAATAGAAGATGATGATATTTATCTAATTATGAAGTACCGAACGAATTGTAAGGAACCTATTCGAAATAATTATAATTTTACTTTTCGCATCATTGAATTAATTGGTTTAGGGGCTTCATTTGAAGAAGTTCAAGATGGATTTATTCTTTTTTATCAAACTAAAGAGGATTTTAAGATTGGATTGATGGATTTGCTTAATCTGGAAGAAGTAAGGACATATCTTGATTCTATTGGGATGTTAATCCCCTCTATTGAACGCTTTCTAAATCAGATCCAAGATAAAACTTTTAAAAAACCTCCAAAGTTGACATGAATCTTTGATTGAGAAGTTTGGTAATTAAAACTGCATCCGGATGAATTTTTACCCCGTTGCAATAGACTTGGGCATAGTCCGTTAGTGATAAAGCGAATTTTGTTTTGATTAAACCTTGCCATTCTTTATCTTCCCAATTTAATGAAACATCCATCAATGATATTGGGCTTTTAACCAGATCTTGCCAAATGACGAGTATTTTTCCGTCTTTGGCATTAGACACTCCCTCCACTAAAATATATTCACGCGATTTGTAATGGATGCGTTGGATATTTGGGCATGTAATTCGTAAAAGGAAATTGACAGTGGTTATAAAATCTACGTGTTTCACCGTTATCACTCCATCTGAGAGGCCGTACATCCAATAACCAAAGGGTGATAGAATTGCTTGAGGTCGCACAGAGATTTCCCAACCGTTAGATCGTAATTTTAAACCATAAGCCAGATGAAATGGATCTTCTGGGTGTTTCCCAGTGATAATCTCAAGGTCAGGAAACGGTGGAGGAATGATATTCAACCAAACGTCTAAGTATTGCTCCAATTCTCCGTACTTAATTATACCCGAAAAACCTGTGGATGCGACTGGATGTCCATCACGCCATTTGGATGAAATCATTAATTTTTTCAGCCGGGATAGAAGCACAGAATCAAACCATCTGCCTTGTTCAATTAAAATGAATTTTCGGGCTCCACCATCGCTAGAATTCAAATCAATTACAGCTTGTGCTGTGGTTCCAGAGCCAGCAAAAAAATCTAAAATTATTCCAGATGAACGGCTAAAAGTAACTGCCCTAATCAAATATTTTATTAATTCGGTTGGTTTCGAGTAGTCAAAGGGAGATATGCCGAAAAGATCTTTCATTTCTTTATTTGCATCGGTATTGGTGGGAAGATCATTCACTTTCTTCGATAGCAGTGTGGTAGGTGCTTTAATAATGGGTTTATCATAACAGCGCGCTATAGTCGGGCGTAAGCTATCAATAGATTTTACATGAATAATTCCACCTTTTTTGATTTCAGCATTAATTCTTTCTTGTTTCCACTTAAATCTTCCTTCTAAGTGTAAATTTTGTGATGGAATACCATTATTGACTGTTATCGGGCCGTTTAACAAGGTGATTTGGAGTTTACCTTTACCGTAAATTCCTGGATCAAGTGTGCCATCCCAATCATTCGCAATTAGCAGATTCTGACGGGGAAGGATGCGCCTTGAGATATTGTTTCCAATATTTATCAATTCTGTGAGCTTCTTAGGATTTCCCAAACTTCCCATTAATGGAATGGAGTTTGCTGTGAGTTTTCCCCCTAAAATATATTCCGTAACTGTAATTAACTCTTTTGATAGATAAGAAGGCTGAGTTTTCTTATGCCAAATAATATTATCAAAGGTATATGGAAAAACACTTTGAAACATCAAAGAATACGGCAGAAATTCGTTATCATCAATGCTGGAAAAAAAGATTCCCTTCTGTGAAAGTAATTCTCGAGCCATGATCAAGCGATTTTTAAGAAATGTGAGCCAATGTTCCCGAATGAAGCGATCTTGATAGATCATATCTTGATTTCCGGTATTATAGGGAGGATCAATATAGATAACATCACATTTCTGTGATGATACACATGAAAGTATGTTAAGTGCTTGCCAATTTTCACTTTTCAAGCAAAATCCGGCCATTCGATTGGAATAATCCCAAAGATAGGGAAGTGTTTGACGGTATTCTTGAGGTGAAAGGAGTTTTGTATCTATAATTTGTAGCACAGTTGAAGATGGATTAGTTTCAAGAATTTTTTCGATATTCTTTTCTTTGCTTTTTTTATTATTTTCTTCTTTAATTTGGCTGAAATTTTGCATAGTTTCTTGATCTTGGAGCAGAGCTTGATATGATTTTGAATGCAATTTACATGTCGAAATCACTTCTGGAATGCTGATCAAGTAGTTTGTATTCAGAAAAAACTTCGGTTTGCGAAAAAAGAGGATCTTTAGCGATTCCAACTTACTGATAGTGTCAATTATTTGGGTAATTATTGCTTTAAACAAGGAGATAGATAATCGGTATTCTTGATAATCTTTTTCAAATTTTTGGACTTGGTTTAATTCAGTTGCTTTATCGGCTGATTTATCCCTTGAATTGTCCCATTTTGTAGGATTTTCGATCGATTTCACCCATTGCAGCTGTTTTTGCTCGATAAAATTTAACACTGCATTATTTAAACAATGTTTACAAAGTGGATATAATTCCAAAAACTGTGACCGTCGTGAATAAAAAATTTCAAAATTTGAATCAATCGCCCGTGAAAATTCACGGATATTTTGTTGGATTGGTGCCCATTCTTCGAGTTCTGTTTGAATCAATGATGGAAGCATGTTTATAAAGTTCTGACGAATTTTTCGTTGTGGGTGGCTAGGAAATTGGATCTTTTCTTGAGGTGTTAAAGAACGATAATCAAACCAAAAAATAAGATGCTCGCGGGATTTTGAAGCATGAAGATGGGGGATTGTAGAAGATGGAATATAATATTTCTTGGGGGCATATTTTCCCGCCTTTATGGACTCGTTTTCACGTAAGCAGAAAGTAACTAAGATCTGATGGAATTGAAACTGCCAAAGTTTGTGATAATGATTCCAATGATGGATTATCACTTCATTATTGCGCCAGTTAAAATCTATCTGAGCAATACGAGGATTCTTTGGGGTATTTTTAACGGGATTTGAATATTGGAGTTGGTGGGTCGTATATTGCTCCTTATAAAAATCTTGAATCCAAGCAGTTACTCTACTGACAATCTTTGGATCTGGCTGACGCTGTTGTAGTAAATTTCTGAGTGTTTGTTGCAGGCTTTCCAACAAAGAAAGTCCAAAATGATGATGAAGAAAAACTTGGCTGATATCGCTATGCCACCAATGTTGCGAGACCCATTCTTTTATAAGGTCATTAAAGGTAGAACTGATGAGGGAGACATTTAGATCAAGATTGGGTTCGTTGGATGGGAGCATAATTATCTCACATAGGAAATCGCATTAAAGCTTTTTCCTTTTTACCTTAAAAAAATTGATTGATTAATCCAAATATTGATACTCAAACACGGTAGCTAAGGTTAAAATACCCGCTGGAATCAGTAAACCCCGCACAATTTCCATTTTACCCATCACGAATTTTTCACCTTCATAACCACCAAAACGAATACCAATAATAAATCCAATCACGGTTAGAATTACGGCCAATAATAAAGTGGCCAATATTATCCATATTGTGCGCACGGATTTACGATTTGAAAACCAACTTAAGTGATGAGTCTTAATAGGCTCTTCTTCAAGGATTTCTTCTTCTTCGAGTATTTCAATTTTTTCGTTGGGCATGGAAGATTTTTCTTCGGTCATAAGTGGATAATTAGATCATGCATTAAAAAATATTCTTCTTCTACTTCGAATGTGCGTTGAAATAACAAATTTATGAAAAATTATGAAAATTCATGTGATTTCAAGTAAATTAGTGTTAATCCATTCAAATCCAGAGTTTAATTTTCTTCTTAGATATAATTTTTCATATTAGCAATAAAATTGCGAATTATTCTTTTTGCTGCAGGAGCATCCAAATTCACATTAGGTGGACAGATCATCAGCAAAATGTAGTATTCGTTGAAGATATGAACTTTGACAAATCCAGTAGCAGTATCGATGCGCAATTCTCTCAAATTGGTAAATTTATAATCTGGCAGTATTTTTTCGATGGTGATAATAATTCGATTTGTAGTTCCCACCAGGGTTGCATCATCTAACAGCGTTTTAGAGGAACAAATCGGTAGACCTGTGCGTTTTTCAATTATCAAAACCGTATATAATGCCAAATCTTCTTTTAATTGATTAGATAATTGATCCAACTTGGAAGATTTAGGCATTAAAGTTTCAATTATTTGAGTCCACGCTTTGTAAAGACTCGAATCAAAAATGGAAGTAGGGTAAAAGACTATTTCTCTGTTCGGTTTCCCAGTAGATGGATCAATTTGAAAGTAATTCACCAGCGAGCGGAATTTCTCCAATATTTTCTGGAAGCGGTCCATTTTATGTATTAAACAAAAGAGTGTTTTACGGTTTTTTGGCAAATATTGGGGATTTGTGCCCATTTCATTCATTTTTTTTACAGATTTATGCAAGTTTAAACGCATTTCCTCGTAGTGATCCACATCAAAGGAGTCAATAACGAATAAAAGTACTGTTGCGTCTTGGAAAAAACTATCATCCGGAAAAAAGGAACCTGATTCCCATATCTCTAACTTCTGACCCCGATTCTGTTTTGCCAAAAATGAAAAATCTAAGATGTGTTTCTCAATTCTACGAGTCGGCAGTGTAGTTTGAATTTCATTGGCCAATTTTCCTTCAAAAATAATCTGATAAATGGATGATTTTCCCGAAAAACCCGTTAATAGGATTTTTACTACTTCGTTGGGTGATCGCAGAGCTTGGTAACTCTGTGTGAATGATTTCTGCTTTTGCAAGTGTTGTTTTTGAAGTTCTCTCTGTTTTTGCTGGACCTCTAAATATTCAGCCTCGAGATCTCTTAATATTCGGTCCAAGCGATTTTGAGGGAGAAAAATGTCGTTTTCTTCCAATATATCCGCTAAGTCAGCCTCAATTTCTGAAAAATCAATTATATGGGCACGGTATTCAATACTTCCTTGCTTTAGCACTTGAAACTCGATTAACTCATCTTTCAACTTCAATAAAACTTCAAAGAATGATCCCGGAATTTTCATATTATCAGATTCCTCTTTCTCCCAACATGCTAAATAATTTTTAGGTTGAAACACCAATACATCATGATGATTAAATTAAAACTCATTGTTGCAGGTGATAAAGATGTTGGAAAAACATCACTCATTCATCGATACATTAATAACACTTTTGAATCCGATACCATTTCCACTATAGGCGTTGACTTCATGGTAAAACGATTAATGATGGATGAAACCCCAATCCAATTAAGCCTATGGGATTTTGCAGGGGAACGGAAGTTTCGGTCGCTCTTTCCTAGTTATATTACGGGATCTTCGGGCGCTTTTATTTTATTCGATATTTCAAATAGGGATTCATTTTTGAATCTAGCGGAATGGATGGAGTTAATTAATAGTTCTTCGGGACAGATGGTCAAGTTGCTGGTGATTTCAAAGATAGATTTACAGGAGCAAGCCGCAGTTTTGGAGGATGAAGTTGCTCAATTTGTGCAAAACTATCAAATTGATTCAGTTTTGAAATGTTCGGCGAAGACAGGCGAGAATGTGGAACAAGTTTTTGAAACCATTACAAAAATGATTGTTAAGCAGACTTTACAAGAATGTCCTAATTGCCATGAGAAAATTTCGAAAGATCTACATTTCTGCAGTTTCTGCGGAATTCAAATAACAAAAAAATAAAAAGTGTTAAAAGTAAAATGGATGATTTTAGGTCAAAAGTCGAAAAATTGTATGATAAATATGCCGACGATTACAATAGTGAATTTATTAAACCTACCTTTAATACATTCCGTTCTGCTCTCTCGTTTTGTAACGATATTCACATCTATTACCTCAAGAAATATCTAACACAAAAAGAAAAGAACATCAAAATTGCAGATATTGGAGGAGGTGATGGAATGTGGTCTGAATTTCTTTTAAATTATGGTTTTTCTCACATTACACTCACGGATATATCCCAAAATATGCTTGAAATTGCCAAAAAACGCCTTAATTCCATTATCAAACCGAAAAATATCCCATTGTCCCATTTGAATTTTATAAAAGCTGATATCTGTGCAATGCCTCAAATTCCTTCAAATAAATTTGATGTAACCATATCATTGTACGATCCCGTTTCATATTCTCTTCAACCGAAACAAGCGGTTCAGGAACTTAGCCGAATAACTAAATCAGGTGGATTAATTTTTATTTCTTTGGATACAAAATATAGGCGTGTACCTGAATTAATTGAAGCGGGACAGTTGGATAAAGTGGAAGAATTGCTTCAAACGAGTATATCGTATGATTTTCAGCATCCTCAATATAATGTAGTTTGGGAGGAAATGGAAGCGATTTTTCGAGCTGTGGGAGTTCAAGTTTTAGAGTTTATCGGCGCTCCGGTATTTGTTCATCAAGTCAAACCAAAAATTTTACGAGAATTGGAAAAACAATCTAACATTAGAGATAGATTGTTAGAAATTGAATTAGAATATGGAACCAATCGCTCCTTAATTAACAATGCTGGACATTTGATTTGCATTGGAAGAAAAAACTTGTAAGAAAAAGAGAATTGGATGGAAAAAATTATACAGCCAGGGAAACAACATGATCCCGACTAATATATGCATGAATGTTCCCAAGTAATTCCTTAACATATTGTTTAGTGGTGCGCTTTTCTTGCTCGATTAACTTGAATATCCAATCCGGGGAAATTTCTACCCGAGGCACCAAGACTTTCCTGGTTTTAAAAATTCTGCTAAGACCGCATGATTGCATTATGTAAATCAGCGTGAAAGTTTGAAAATCTTGAATTTCTTTCGCTTTGGTCAATGCTCTAATTCGATCAATTATATCCCAATATATTCGTGATTTAATCATCGGATATGCCACTCTCATGCCAAATTTTCCGGGATATATTTCTCGTTGTATAATTTTACGTTCGATCATTCTTTCAATCAAACGATCTTGCAGGTTCTGGATATTACTCTGGATTTCTGATACCCAGAATTCTATTGATTTGGGATTATCCGATCGAGCAATGTTTCTCAATATTTCATTCAAGATGTGATCCCCGGTCGATTTAGATGAAAGCAAAATCACTCTACCTTTACGGCAGAAAATTCGTTTCTTTAAGGCAAGATCCATGAGCAAAGCGCCAGCTATGCCCGATTTTACCTGTTTCCAAGCGTTAAAAAAAACTTCTGTCCCATATTTGGGATGCAAACTCATCAATATCAATTCTTCAGCAACCAACATTTTTTTTTTACACTCCTTGATCAACAGGGTTTCAACAAGGTTCCCGTGTTTTCTAAGTGCCTTATGTTTTCTAAGTTCCCTATTTAGCCCTTGTCAATCATTAAGAAAATGATCTCCGGCTACCCTACATAAACGCTTTCCCAGCGGTTTATAGGGAGGTATATGGTTACATGTGGAAAATGAAATTCCATATGTGCCATGATGTTTTTCGGAGAAAATTCCATTAATTCACTTACAGAGCACGGGGTTGAATAATATATTTCACAAGAAGAACATGGTAGCATATGGCACCAGATGCAAATGAAAAATCCATATGTTTCCTTTGGTAATGAAGAAAAGATTGATTTTGTGAGATATTCTTATGCAAAAAGATCTTTTATATATTATTATGCTCTCACAATGGAATCTGAAAACCCAAGAACGAGTGTTTTCCAGCCCTCCGTTTAATATTTTGGCAAAAACATATGACAATCCCGAAAGGAATCAAGAATTCACCGCCTATGTGATTGAAGCTCAAAGATGGGCCAATGTAATAGCTATGACCCAAGACAAAAAGATCCTTTTAATTCAACAGTATCGATTTGGGACCGATCACTACGAAATGGAGATACCCGGCGGTGTATTGGAAAAAGGAGAAGAACCGTTGGAGGGAGCAAAGCGTGAATTAGAAGAAGAAACTGGCTTTACGGCTTCAAATTGGAAATTGATTGGCAAGGTGGATGCGAATCCTGCGATTCAGAATAATGTCTGCTATACCTTTTTAGCTCAAGATATTCACTCAGATGGCCAAATCAACTTTGATCCTGAAGAAGAGATTGAACATGAGCTTGTTCCATTGGAAAAGGTTAGAGATTATATTGCAAATGGTAAAATTACGAATACATTCATTATTGCAGCTTTTTACTGGTTAGAGCGCGAGTTAGGAACGTTTTAACCATCTTAATTGTTGATAACTATGCCGAATTCCCCCAAAAAATCTCCTTTAATATCTTCATCAAAATCTTCTCTAAAATCTTCCCTATTGGCTGGGCTTAATAAATTAGAGCAAAAAGAAAAAACAAATTATTTAAGAAATTTAAATAATTTCCCCCAACTATTCCGAATTAGGCAGAAATTTGACCATCCGACCATATCCGCCGAGCAAATACCCACTGCCATTGATACTCAATTAAATATACTTCACTTTAATGAAAAAATTAAACCTGGTGAAACAGTAGCCATCACCGCCGGAAGTAGGGGTATTGCACATATATCTCTAATTTTAAAGACCTTAGTAAAGCATTTTCAGCGAATAGGCGCCCAACCCTTTATATTTCCTGCAATGGGAAGTCATGGAGGGGGAACTTTAGCGGGGCAGCTCCAAATTTTGCAAAATTACGGAATAACTGAAGCAGTGTTAGGATGTCCGATAAAGGCAACTATGGAAGTTGATTTGATCGCCACCACTTCATTAGGAACTCCTGTTTATTTAGATCGATTTGCCGCACAAGCCGATCATATTTTTGTGGTTAATCGGGTGAAACCGCATACCAAATTTTCAGGTAAGGTGGAAAGTGGATTGATGAAAATGTGCTTGATTGGTATGGGAAAGTGTAAAGGTGCCCAGATATACCATCGAGCTGCCGAGCGTTATACTTGGGATCGTGTGGTAACTACCGTGTACGAGGTTCTGAATAATAAAATTCCGTTGTTAGGTGGACTAGCGCTATTAGAAAACGCCTATGATGAAATTGCTTTGATCCAAGCATTATCTTCTGATGAAATTCCCCTCAAAGAACCAGAGTTGTTGAAACAAGCATATCTATGGTTTCCACGAATTCCTTTTCCAGAAGTGGATTTGTTGATTGTGGATGAAATAGGGAAAGAATACAGCGGAACGGGCATGGATACCATTGTGGTTGGAAAAAAACCAAGTGCTCCTATTAAGGTTAAACTGCTATACGTGCGTGATTTAACCGAACAAACTCACGGAAATGCACAAGGTATTGGCTTTGCTGATTTTACTCGGCGTTCTCTGGTGGAAAAAATCGATTTTAAGGCAACTTATTTAAATTCACAGACTGCCTTTCGCACTCAAGCTCCGAAAATACCGATGACTCTCGCCAATGATAGGGAAGTAATCCGGATCGCTTTGCAGATGAGCGGTTACGAAGAAGATTTACATCAGATAAGGCTCGTTTGGATTAAAAATACTCTTGAGTTGGAAGAAATGGTTGTTTCTGAAGCTTACAGAAAGCAAGTAGAGAATAATCCTAATTTAGAGATTCTTTCATTTAAATTAAAGATGGACTTTACGGAAGATGGTTTCTTGATTCTTAAAGATAATCATTAATATCCGAAATGAGTTATAATATATGTACAATCATGGATCCGGATCGAGTGCAACGTTATCTGGCAAAATTTGAGAAATTTGAATACTTTTACAATCAATTTTCCAAATGGTTGGATCAGCATCCAATCGATTCTATTGATCCGGAAAAGGATGCACATTGGCTTTATGCAATTGTACATGTATTTCAAAACATCTCTGAATTAATTTCTGATCTTGTAGCAATGATATTAAAAGATTTAGGAAAAACAATATATGATAATTATACCAACTATCAAACTCTCTATCAACTTTCTGTTATTTCTCAAAAATCTTGGAATAGTTTGAGGAAAATAAATGGTTTGCGAAACAGAATTGCTCATGAATATAATGGCCTTAATTATTCAATTGCATGGGAATCTTTCGTGTTTTTTTCTGAAGAATTGGAACAAATCCGTCAGGAGTTAGAAAAATGGTTGACAAAAAACTCATGAAAGATCTTCGAGAAAATTTTGATTTTACACTCCAAATTCCTGAAATTTTGGGTGTCATGTTGTACGGCTCTCAAGTTAGGGGGGATATTACCAATCGGAGCGATGTAGACATATGTATTGTTACTCAAAAGAAACCTACTGGTACCCTTTTATTGGAAATCTTGGAACGTCAGCCACATCCTAAGGAAATATATTCTATATTCTTTTTTCACGAATTACCCCTTTATATCAAGAAAGATATATTCAATGAAGGAATTGTGATTGTCAGTCGAGATGTTCCCGCATTGTATGAATTTTTTTTCTATTATCGTAAAATCTGGGAAGATGAAGCCTATATTATTAGAAATGCTTAATTTTTGATAGAAGATTTCATTTGTTGGATTTTTCTTGCAGAGATTTCAACCAAAATTCAAGTTCTTTTGGATGGTTAAATCGATTTATTGAAAGATGTGAAAATTCGGGGTCGCTAAACATTTTGAGAATTTGCGGTCTTCTCTGCTTATGAAATCTCCAAATAAATAAGAGAAATTTACCACTCAATCGTTCACGACATCCAGGAGTGATGTCTGATCGTGGGTGTCTCTTGTTGAAGGCTTGGCGTTTAAAGGCACGAATTAAGGCAATACGGGTGGGATAATCCAAATATATAACTGTATCTGCGAACTTAAAGCGTAATGACATAGTGCTACTGTAATTTCCATCGATAATCCATTTAGGTTGATGGAGAAGGGTAGTTAAAGAATCTAACCATTCATCATGCGGTGTTTTCTGCCAATTTGGTTGCCAAAAATAACAATCCAGATGAAAAACGGGAAGATTCAGTATATCTCCTAATCTTCGAGCACAAACCGACTTTCCCGTGCCCCCAGAGCCAATAATTAAAATTCTTCTCACCTTTATTCAAAAAATAGAATGCATCTACCTCCAAATATTTTACGAAAATGCTTCATTATCCATGAATTTTGCCATTAATTAAATTAAATCAAATTTAATTTAGGATTCAGATGATTAATTAAAGAACTTCGGATTTTGGATTAGGAGAAAGCAAGTTTTATGACTTACACTCTGGATATGTTCGAGAAGAATATAATATGGTTCTAATATGCATTTTTGCAGATTTATGCCCAGTTGTTACTCCGATAATCTTAGTAGTTAGCCAATCGGCTGAATACTTAAAATCGATTTTTTCCCAACGCTTAAGAATCTGCCAATATACGATAATTGTGCTGAAACTAAAAATTACCACCGCGGGCATATTACTTGCCCAGCCAGGGACGACTATATCAACTAAACGTTTGAGTAAGGTGCTGAAAAATCCTTCCAGCATATACATAGTTAGCGAAATCAATCCAAAACGTCGGAAAAAAACTGAATGAAATATAACCGTTCCAATACTACGTTTTGGAGCAAAATGAACAAAATATACTGCAGTCATTAATAGTATCATGCAACCAATTTGCAACCACATCGTTTGAGGTGCTACTGTCCTAAGAATATGAGCAACTGGTGGTGTTCCATTGTGAATATAACCAATAATACCCAATCCTATCCCGATCAAACCCGTAGTTGAGCCAAATAATACCATTTTTTTTCGAGGTATCTCCGCAGCAGTTGCAATGCCAAAAATTGAACCGAATAGTGCATAACCGAAAAATGGAAGCATAGGATGAGCATCTCCCACGAAAAATCCGTAGAATAATGCCAAACTTACATTATTTTGTTTCATTGCATCTACCCATAAAGGGCGGAGAAGATCGATTAACGGGGGGGAAATTAACAAAATACTTACCGCAATACCAAAAAGAATAGAAATATTCCGAATTGAGCGTTGAATTCCATTTTTATAGAATAATAATCCTAATATAAGCGTGGAGAAAATTAAGCTCCATCCCATTAAATTTAGTGCTCCTACCGCATAAACCAAAGAGTAAAATGTAGGCAGATGAAAAGTGCCTGTGGCAATCCAACTGGTAATAATGGAATGATGCGTTGGACCTTGATCAAAATCATAAATTCCTCCGCCTTGATTTGGACGGCTGAACAAAGCTCCCAGTAAATGTTCCAGAATAATTAACCAAAGTCCCGTTATAACGGCTTCCTTCAAGATTTGACAGAATATTCCCTTTTTTAATTGGTATCGGTTAGCGATTTGAACTGCGTGGACATAACAAGATATAATTGCAAATAAACTCGCCCATCTACTTATGAATTCAATAATTTGGGCGATAGGATTTCCAGTTAGCGAATCTGCCACCGCATTAAGGTCTCCTTCGTAGAATTGAAAATTATGGAAAAATACCATAAATAAAATGGCCAATCCACGTAAAAAGTCTAAACCATCAATGCGACGCTTGTCCATATCCTTATATTAATATACTATTTAGCCTTATATTAATATACTATTTATGCACTTAGTTTCTAAGATTTAAATAAAACACTCTAAAAAATTTACAAAGATCTCTATGAAATGGGTGCTGAATGCCACCAGATCTGCTAAAATGAATGGGAACGCTGAGATTTGAACTCAGGATCACTTGGTTCCGAACCAAGTATCATACCAAGCTAGACTACGTTCCCTAAAAATGAATTCTTATGCGAAATAAAGCCCGATCGGATAAAAATTTTTTTTTATTGCGGTTCAAATCATCAAAAAGTTGATTTACTGCCTTTTTTCGGTGATTTGCAGTTGTGAAATTAATCCCGCAATGGTTTTTGCCATCATGGCACTGTGGGTTTCTGCATTACTTTCCATCATCACAAATTCCGATTTCGGTAACATCTGAGCAATGCGTAAAGAATCAGATGCTTTATGCATTTTATCATTTCCTTCCCCGATAACATAAATAAACTGATTGATTTGAGGGAATATCGAACTGAATTCTTCAAAATAAACCGCTTTTCCGACCTTTTTCCATTTTTTGGGGTCGGCTTCATTGATAATTCGTATATATTTCTGAGCCTGCTTCTTATCCGTCGTTTGAAAGTATCGCAGCCAAAACCTCAAAATCGGTCGGAAAAAATAAAACATCCAGTAGGGAGCAATTGGAATGAGAAATCTTCCATACCACGGTAAGGGAAATCGTAATTGTGGACCAATAAACACATTCATTAATGGCGAAAATCTGTTCCGCATCAATCCGTAGGCAATAGAGTTGGCGCCAAAACAAGAACCAACTAATATCAGTTGTTTTTGGGAGACATTAAGAAATTCAATCACTTCTTGGATATCTTGCGCATTTCGATCCATATTAGAATGCGTGTGTTTTCCCAAAATGCTGGAATCTTTTTCCCGTGTTTCTAAATAGACGATGTTGAATCTTTGAGCGGCTTCCATCAGGAAATCATCCCAACTTGGTACTATTGTTCCCCATCCAGGAATGAGCATTAAAGTATATTGTGTAGAATATGAATTTTCTAGGATTGTTTGTTGGAGTTTTGAGGTTAAAATCTTCAGTTGGGTTCCGTCCGACATGGGAAGATATTGTTCTTCACAAATTTGCTCGAATTGTGCTTGAACAACATTGGTGGATCGCATAGGAAATCATGAAGAATAGAGTGGGATTAAAAAAAAAGATATTGATATACCAATTAATTCTAGAAGAAATACTAAAGTATCAAGCTTACATTTGAATTATCGTGAGAATATTATGTTGTTCGAAAACTTAGAAATATCGGGAATGACGTTGAAAAATCGCATTGTAATGCCACCAATGTGTATGTACACTGCAAAAAACGATGGAAAAGTGCTGCCTTTTCATTTAGTACATTACGGTACTCGGGCTCAAGGTGGCGTAGGCTTAATAATTCAAGAAGCTACGGCGGTGGAAGCCAGAGGGAGAATTTCAGCAAATGATCTTGGTATATGGGATGATGAACATATTGAAGGACTTCGTCAATTGGTGGAAATTGTCCACAGTTTCGGGGGAAAAATTGCTGTTCAATTAGCCCATGCTGGAAGGAAAAGTGAAGTAGGTCCTGTGATATCTTGCACCTCTGAAAAATTCAGTGAAGAATATCAATCCCCTGTCAATCTTTCCACTGAAGAAGTATCTGAGGTGGTGGAAGCTTTCGGTAACGGCGCGAGAAGAGCTTCAAAAGTGGGATTCGACGCAGTGGAAATTCATGGCGCTCACGGCTATCTAATTCACCAATTCTTATCACCCTTAACAAATCACCGGAAAGATCAATACGGTTGCCAAGAAGGTATGGGGGCTAAGTTTTTAATCGATGTTTTACGGGCAGTGAAGGATAATTTTTCCCGACCAGTGGGTTTACGAATATCCGCTGAATCATATCTAAAAAACGGACTTCATCCCCAAAATTATGTTGAATTACTCCAACAACTTCAAAGTAAACTTGACACCAGCCTTGATTTCTTAGATGTAAGCAGTGGTGGTATTGTAGCCGAAAGTCATCCATCAATTCCCGTAAAGCCGGAATATCAAATAAATTTTGCAGCGCAGATTAAAAAGGTGGTTTCTATCCCAATTATTGCTGGAGGATTACTCACCACACCACATCAATGCGAAGGTATTTTAGAAGCGCACAAAGCTGACTTAGTGTGGTTAGGAAGGGAATTATTGCGCAATCCTTATTGGTGTTTGCAAGCAGCAGAGACATTAAATGTTTTAATTGACAAACCCGTTCAATACAAGCGAGCGGAACCTTATTTGCCAAAATTACAATGATAATAAGTAAAGGAAAAAATAAGCAAAGAAAAAAAATAATAGAATAAAAGAAAAAGAAGATTCAAGTGAAGGATTAATCATGGAAATTGGAGAAAAAATTGCAGATAATGTTGCCTTAGTCGGCTCAGATAGACTTTCTGGAACCGGAGACTGTGATGTCTATGCCATTCAATATGCTGTTGGTAAAGTGTGTCTGATAGATGCAGGTGTTTCTTCATTTAAAAGGATCTACGAAAATATCTGCCAGGTTTTTAAGGAAAAAGGAAAAAACAAACCGGAAATTACTCATTTATTCCTCACTCACTGCCACATTGATCATATTGGAGCCGCCCATCAAGTACAGGAGATGTTTCCCCATTTAACTATAATTGCCCATGCTTGGGATACTGCAGCCATCGAAGGTCGCCCTGGAACGGAAAAAATGACTGCCGCTAGTTGGTACGGTGTTAACTATCAGCCAATAAAAATTACCTGTAGCATCAACACCGATAATCTCGAAATTAAATTAGATGATGTTGTATTGACAATATTGCATACACCAGGACATACACCAGGTTCAATAAGTATAGTTTATAATCATCCGAAGATTGGAAAAATTTTGTTCGGTCAAGATGTACATGGACCATTTATGAGCGAATTTAATTCTAATGTGGAAGATTGGCAGAGATCTATGAAATTGTTATTGGCACAAGAACCTGATATTTTGTGTGAAGGTCATTATGGGATAATAAAGGGTAGGGATTCAGTTCGCAAATTTATCGAATCTCAACTTCATCAGCACTAATTTGGTTCTTTTTCTTTTCCTCTTTCCTTCCATTTCCTTTTATTCTCTCTTTTATTTTTCCTTTTCTTTTTCCTTCATATTAGTTAATTCAAACGGAAGTAAATTAAAGAGAACTTCGAGTTTAGTAGAAAAAGTGGAATATTCCGCTAAATCATCTAATTTTTCGGAAAGTAAATGGCTATAATTTTGAATAAATTGAGTTAATATAAATCGGATCGTCTTTTCAATCGAAAAAAAAGTTCTATTAACTAATAATATCGCGCCTAGATTTCGATTTTTATATTTTTGATATACTAAAACAAATTTCTTATCTCCAAAATCAAGCATTTTAATTTTTGATTTTGCTTGGGCGATTTTCTGCTGAATAATTGTAGAAGCATAAAAACTGTATTCATACAGTGGAGAATTGTCCTCAATTCTGAATAAATCCATTCCACTTTCTATATCGATAATAGAGAAATGGAATATTTTCACCGAATGTAGGAAAATTGCCTTCGGATAATGTAAATAAGCAATTGTACTCATAGAAAAACCAAAGATCATAAATATCTCACGTAGATATATGATATCTAATGATTTTACAAAACCTTCGCCTAAAAATGCTATGATAATTCCAAGAAAGATGAAACCATTGTATATTTTCTTTTTCCTACTGTTTTGATTATCATATGATCGAAAATCTCTGGGAATTATGATCACTAAAGAAAGTCCTAAGAAAATGTTAATAAAAATAGTCATAAATGGATTGAAATGTAATATCCAATGATATTTTTCGGAAAAATCAATTACCCATGGAGAATAAATACAATTTCCAATTAAAAAAGAAGAATAGAGTGAAATGAAGAGGAAAATTCTTGATATTTTTTCTGCTCGAATTGATTCCACAAAGTACACCAAAAGGGGAATACTAATGAACCAAAAAATGACACGCGCTTCCATTAAAATGCTTACATATTCAATTTCAGAAGGGGGAATAAAAAACGTGATGAAATAAAAGAAGTCATTTAGAAAGAATAGGATGAAAAAAAAGGTCAAAATTTGACTGGGACCGAACATTGTTTTCCTATAATGTATTAAAATTCCGTATATCAGAAAAATTTCAATCAATAATATAAATACAAGTAGAAAAAGATATAGATCCACATTTTTCTAAATCCCTAGTTATCCTAATAAAGTTTTGTAACAAATTCATGAGCTTTTCGAAAAAATTAAAAAAGAGGCACAAGAGTCTAGAACGATGGTTTTTATCTTTGAAATTAATTTTTAACGACTTTTTTCTTGATATCGGTCAACTCTTGTGCCTCTTTAAATGCTGCCTCATAAACTTTCACTTTGAACCTATTATGAATGGGAGAAAGCTTCGCTCCAAATTTCACCATCGAATAATAAGCCCTAGCTAACCCTTTAACGCCTGTCACCATGTTGGTGGCAACATCTAGCTCATCCAAAGTATTGTTGCAGAAACCACCGAATAATCCATCAAAGAAGGCATAAACATATTCCATCCCGAACATACCGATCACAAACAGAATTACCGCATTGATGATGTTGTAATCCCCTCCGAACATCACGTCAACCACCAAAATTACAATTCCTCGTAATATAAGATAATTTACCGCAGCAGAAATTAAGGGGGCTAAATAAGCCTGCCAAACATTCCAATCCCATTTATGTATCTTGGTTCGAATTAAAATCATTACCAGTACGTTTTTGATTGAGAGCGAGATGATATACGCAATAATAACTGCTTCCATTGTATGCATTTGGGCTAATAACACAAAAGTTAACACAGCCCTGATGAATTGCTCTACGATCCATGCGATTCCTGCATATATTGGTTTATTTGCAGCGGCAAATTCATAATCCGCCTGCCAACTTGTTGGGCCTAACGCTTGAAAAAGCATCAATAAAGGAATTAATTCTGCGGCTCTTGCCCAATTCGGACCACTTGCCCCCAAGATAAACGGACCCCCAATTGCTAAAAAGGTAGAAACCAAATAAAATGTCCAAAGACTTCCCCATTTGGTTCCTGAAAAGGAAGTGTATCCATACAAGTTTTCTTTTTTATATTCATGCGCTTCGGTTAATCCACCCAGCATGGAACTCATAAGCAGAGCAATCGCTTGCGGTATAGTAGATACAGTATAAGCCAATTCAAAATATCCTTGTTCTGCACTACTGTTTGGTAGGTAAATTCCCACTAAAAATACTTGTAAAAGCCATCCCAAAGGAACCCACATTTGGCCTAATACCATTTTACCTCCAAATTTTAATGTCTCTACAAATTCCGACTTATTAAAATCGGCGGTAAAAATTGGAAGTAATGGCAATTTGAGGCTTTTATACATCCCCATAGTAATTCCGAATAACACCCAATCGCCTAAGAGCAGTCCAACCAGCATTCCAATTCCCGCACCAAACGCAGGGCCATAAATCACATTATTAGCAAAGATGGTTTTGAAAATGGGCACGGTTGCAACTTGCAGAGCTAAGCGGAGCACAAATGCTTGCAATGCAAATGATATCATGCTGAAATCGGTGCGTTGGTATGCTTGGAAGAAGTATTGAAAAACTAAAAAGAATCCGGGAAATTGAATAAGCGAATGCACTACAAACATCCAAGATAAATAGGAAAAATTGGTATGTGGAAATATAATCGAACCTAAAAAGGCTATGAAAAATATTTGAGCTACTCCTGAAAGTATTTCCCACCACATGAACAACTGTACGTAGTGATATGCTTTTTCTGGGCGTTCCAAACGGTGTTGGGCAAAGAATTTGGTAATGGCAAAATTAAAACCCATATCAAATACTAACCATATAGCTTCAAAGAAATGCAGCGTATAGGAATACCATCCACTGGCCTGAGGATAAGGGTTTAAGTAGACGGGCATGATGAAAGAGGTAACCACGAGTTGAGGTATTAATAGAATGATCATCACAAAAAATAACTTGAAAAAGCCAGCGATCTGGCGATGCATTCCGATAACTTCCCATTTATTTTCTTTATCTACATAGATTTCCTTTTTAAGTTCTTCTTCAGGGATTTCTTCGGTAATTTTTTCTTCATCGCTGACAAAGATCTCTCTGTGTCCTTTTTTATGCTTTCGTGCGTAGGAATATGCAACCACTGAACCGATTCCAATCACACACACAACAATTCCTAAAATTAGTTGTGCTTGAAAATGGGGCACAGGACTACCTATCCAATCTCCGTACTGGGGAATATTGGTATAGCTTATGGAAGATTGAGCAACAGAATAGATATAGTAGTTGAAATATAACCATATCATGAAATGTTGATTGGAAGTGACATCATCGAAAGCGTTTTGAAACCAACCAGAAAATACGTAAATATTTAAGTGATTATTGCTCCCTAATGATTTTCCAGCTAAAAGTGGATAATTTGTGGTGGTTACGTTTGCATCAGTCCACTGCATTTGAATGATAGTATCAACATCTGAAGATAAATCCGAAAAAAGTGTGAAATAAAAAGTTTCCGGAGCGGTGTTCCATACAATCGAGGATATAAAGGGAAGCTCACTATCTTTGTATTCATCAGTCACCAAGGAGAGTCCTTTTTTCTCGTTTAATTCATCTGGTGTGGTAATATATCCAGAGTTATTCGTTAAAGCCGTAGAAGTAGTAATATCTAAACTAACCAACAGTGTGGAATTTGCGGTTAGGTTCGGACCCATAATAACCATTATTCCGTGATTGGAATCAGCACCCCAATTCACCAAATTCGCTTGTTCGGTAGATGATAGAAGTGCATCATTTATTACCACCACGTTGAAACTGGATAAATCGGAAAAATCGATGTTTGAGGGGTCTTGCACAGTAACATGCATAGTATCTGAATCAATCATTAAAGCTTGAGCCACATTCTCCGTTGGATCACCTAAATAAAGGACTTCTGTAAGAGTTGAGCTCTGGGCTGCGGCATTGGAGAAAAATATAGATCCTCCAAAAGAAATAATTAATAAACAAATGAGGGAATACGAGACCAATTTTGTTTTCTGAGTCATTAATAATCTCCTTTCATTGAATTCGTTAAAAATACAAAAAATGAGTTATTATATGATCTTTTGTGAAGTAAGCTTAAAAAAACTCCTTTCGAAAAATCGAAAAAGTGAAAAATCGAAAAAGTGAAAAACTAAACTCTGTATTCTTCAATTTTCTGCATTATCTCTGGATCTTGCTGGATGGTTATATCAGTCCATTGGTTATTAATCCTTGAATTTCTCACTTCTACTATATAATCACCAGAAATAGCATCAGAATACCGTAAAGTTAATTGTGCTGCAAACTTAATCTGAGCGTCGGTTTTTGGTGCTTGCACAAGTGTACTTGGACCTTTAATATTTTTCACCGATAAAATTACATCCGATTTTTGAGCCCATGTTTCTAACATCTTATTTTCCTGTTCATCTTTTCCAACAATAATTTTTGCACCTTCATAGCGAAAATGACGACCGATCTTTAAATATTTCATATGTTTCATCTGTGGGACAGGATTATTATCAAAATAATCCCGCAGTTTTCGTGCAAAATTTTTATCTGTGAGCCGACAACCCCCTCCCGCGCAATATTGCTGAATTAACTCATAATTTTTTCCTAATTCTACTTGAATATTACGTCTACGTCCATGAATTGCCAGTAATTTCTCTCGATCAACAATCCCTTCCTTTTCTATATCTGTTGGGGGTAATAACTTCGCAGAGAGTGGTCTTAGGATTTTTCCTTCCATATTTGCGGCTCGTTCTATGGTTTGTAGTGCATGCAACATTTGAGATTTTGGACGTTGACCTAAAACTTCTCCTGTAACTACAAATTTTGCCCCAATTTCTTTCATGTATGCTTTTGTTTTTTCTAATATGTGAATACGGCAGTCAATGCAAGGATTCATATTTTTTCCATAACCGAATTTAGGGTTTTTAACGATCTCTAAATAATCATCGCCTTTTGAAATTGTTTTAATAGGAATTCTCAAGCGAGATGCAAAGTATACCGCACCACATTGGTTATACTTGCTGTTGGATGAGCAGGTGCAAAATGGAGAGTGAAAATTAAGAGCTACGACATTAATCCCTTGGTCAATTACCAATTTTGCTGCAATTGCGCTATCTAATCCTCCAGAAAGAAGAACAATTGCTTTGGGTGCAGAAGGGTTCTTATCTAATGAATTTTCTGATGATTCTTGAATTAAGCGGAGATCTGGGATTTCATTCATAATCTGGACAAAATTTGGGGTCTACTTGGATTTTTAGGTTATAAAGTATAAATTTGATAATTAAAATACGCTTTTTTTTAAGAGCTCCCAAGATTTTTTAAGAGGAAGTTTCTTCAGTTAATAGAAGCAATATTTTACATGGTTGGGATAAAATGCAACAATTAAAAGAAGCTGCAGCAAAAATAACCTCTCTAGAGATTCAAGGTGCCACCAATATTGCGATATATGCGATTAAAGAGTTTATTTCCTTTACAAAACGCCATAGTAATTTGGATAACTTCTCTCTTTGGCAGAAATTGTTGATGGCTGAAAGAATTTTCTCAAACGCACGTAGCACCGAACCAGCTATGCGTAATGGGCTTATCTTTATTCTTGGAAAAATTCAGCACGATCAAAAGCAAGGAATCGAAGTATCGTTAGCTAAAATGGTTGAAATTTATGGAAATGAATATATCAGCATTTTGAAAGCTTCTAAAGCACAAATTGCAAAGTTCGGTGCTCGATTGATCCCAGAAAGTACCAAAGATCCTATTGTAGTGCAGACTCACTGTCATAGCAGTATAGTGGAAGCAATTTTGATAGAAGCAAAAAAACTTGGCCGCAATTTCAAAGTAATCTCCACGGAAACTCGCCCATTTTATCAAGGACGAATAACAGCACAAAATCTAATCTCACATGGTATTCAAGTTACTCAAGTTGTGGATAGTGCAATGCGTTGGGCGGCTCGTAATTTAGGCTCTGAAATTATTATTATTGGAGCCGATGCAGTAACCAGTGAAGGAACCGTACTTAACAAAATAGGCTCTCGTCTGTTAGCCTTGGTTGCTCATGAGGAGCACATCCCTTTTTACGTTGCCACGCCCCTATTAAAGTATAATCCTGGAACTGCCTTTGGGAATTACGAGAAAATTGAAATGCGAGATAATCATGAAATATTCAAGGATTGGCCTCAAAAGCCGAAAAAATTGGAAGTATTAAATCCTGCCTTTGAAACTGTCAATCGTTTGTATATTTCTGGGGTAATTACTGAAGCGGGTATTTTTCCCAGCGGACAAGTGCATAATAATTTTCAAAATGTCTATCCTTTCCTGCACCATGCTTATCAATTAATTGAGCACGACAATTTAGAATTCAAAGTTTAAGCACAATTTTTTTTTTCGCACTTTCTTATTATTAATACATTATAGGAGATAAAAAAATGCTCGAAGTTGAAAATTGGGAGTTTTTTCCCGAACAAATTACCTTACCAATCGTTGAATGCAACCGTTATGATGCATACGGTTTAAAAGTACCGGATCCAGAATTAATTGATGAAGCTATGCGCACCCGTCTTGGACCTTATTTATTGGATTCTGTGAATTCAGTTGATTTTGAGAAATTTCGCCAAAAATATATCATTATGTATGTTTCGATTAGCCCTAAACTTCGTGAAGGATGGTCGTTGCGCTATGGCTTATTTAGAGCTGCTTTGGAAATTGCCGCAGAAGAATCTACAGGAACATGGGATCCTGATTTAAAGACAATCGTTCCAGGTGAAATGGATGAGCAATCACAAGCTAATATGAAAATTTTACCTGCAAAAATAATAGGTTTAAACTTTTTTAATGGAATGGCAGCAATTGCTCTTCCAGTAGAAGGTTTTGAACTTGGAAATATTCCCCAATTGTTGAGTGTAATTATGGGTAATTATACCGGTATGTCGAGTGCTGCATGGGGAGTTCGTTTAGAGGATGTAGATTTTCCCGATTCATACGTCAATGAATTTCCCGGTCCTGCTTTAGGAAATGACGGTATAAAAGAATTACTGGGAGATCAAATTTCAGTGGGCACAATTGTGAAACCTAAAACCGGATTGAGTGAAGCCGATTGGGCTAAAGCCGCTCGTCGATCATTTGAAGGTGGTTTAGATGTAGTTAAAGATGATGAAAACCTTACTTCTCAAGATTATTGTACCTTTGAAAAGCGAGCGCAACTGGTTTTAAATGAATGCCATCGAATTACCAATTTGACCGGCCGGAAACTGGTATATGTGGCAAATATTACCCATGGTGATATCGATGAAATGATTCGAAGAGGAGAATTAATCCGTTCATTAGGGGGAAATTGTTTAATGATTGATATATTATCAACTGGCATATCCGGCGTGCAAACCATCCGAAAGAAATTTCCTCATATGATTCTTCATGGTCATCGCGCAGGGCATGGTGCTCAGACAATATTTCCTGAAATTAAAATTAATGGTCAACCGATGGATTTTCGTCATGGAATATCTATGAAAGTTTGGACCTTGATTGCTCGTTTAGCGGGAATTGATCAATTTCATATAGGAGCTCCTTTAGGTAAAATGGAAGCAACTTCTCATACTGTTTTGGAAAATCTCGAAGCATGTACTCGTCCCTTAGGTCATATCAAAACTATGCGTCCCATTTGTTCTGGAGGATTAAAATCCACTGTATTATGGGATGTTGCTAAAGTAATGAATCCTAATGGAGATAAACCCAATCAAGATATAATTTGTCAAGCCGGAGGTGGAACGCATTCTCATCCATTGGGCACATTCGCAGGAGCTAAATCGATGGTACAAGCGCGTGATGCCGTAAAAAATAAAATTGGGATTTTTGAAACAATTTCTAACCATTTTGAGACACTTCTGGCTTTTAGAAGATGGGATCGTGCAACCTATGCCAAATGGGTTGAAAATTTGACAGAAAGTAGCAAAGTGGTCGTTACACCCGATTTACGAATTTATTTTAAAAATGGGCAATATCGAGAGAAAGGTCCTGAACCCGTTAATCTCCAACAAGCTGTGAAAATCTTCCCTGCTCTAGTTGCGGATTTAAGACGGTGGAATCCATCATTAGCTGATAATGTTCTTTTTGATTGAAGTTCTCTTTTATTTTTAAATAAAAAATAATAACTTTTTTTCTGCTTTAAATATCATTGGGCTCAAAATCTTTTAATAAACATGAAGTTCGATCATTATCTATATGCAATGGATTATATTTTGATTGATGACAATGTCTCCTACTAATTCACATAATTCTCGATTTCCTTCAATTTATTGCCCCACTTGTGGTACTCTTTTAGATCCCGAACTTGTTGAAGATTTAGCTGCAGGAATAACAATTTATTGTGCATCATGCGGGCAAAAATTCGAATATGGGCAATATAAGCATAGATTTCATGATGCGAAACGAATTCAAGGAAAAAAACTTTCCCATGATCAAAATCAACCATATTCTCCCACTCATATTCCTTTTTCATCTTCACATCCTCCAGTTCCTGCTAAATCAACCCAAGTTGATCCTCAAACGCCCCCTTCTGTTGTTCGATCTGCTTCTCAGTCTGCCCGAAATTTACCACACGCAATTTCTCCCAATTCGATTAAATCTGCCAACAATTTGCCCGAATACAAACAATTTCAAATTATTCAAAAAAAAATTAAGAAGGAATATCGCCGTGCTCGGAAAATAAATAAAAATCGCTTTTCAGAGCCACAAAAACGAGCCAAAACCGAATATAAGCAAATTATTGGTGAGTTATCCCGTAATTTTAAACAAGCTAAACAAGAGAACAAACGGGTTTATCAATTAACTATGTTAACGATGGTCGGTTCAAATCCTTCTGAAATTAAACGTGTTAAAAGAAATTATAGAAAAATCACACGGAAAAATAAACGACAATTTTCACAGGCAAAGAAAAGCTACACAAAATCATATAAAAGAATACAAGATACCAATCGAAAATTATTTCGGACCGCTCGTAAAGCCAATAGAGCTAATTATCAAAAAGTAATTAGCATGAATCAAAACCAATGGAAAAAATTTTCACTCACTTTTAATCCCCAATTTTTGGAATACTGGACTTTCACACCTACTTTGTTATCTCCCGATGAATTTCGGCTTTTTGATCCAACGATCTTTACCATTCCAATTCCTGAATTATTTAAACCATCTCAAATCGAATCACAACACAAAGTCCTCCCCTATTTACCTCAAACTTCCCCTCATTTAAGATCAAAAATTAGGACTATAGTTACTCAACAGAAAGTTAAACCTCCATCTCAAGTTCTTCCGAAAAAAAAACCAGCGCGTTTTGATCCTTTTACAGGAAAACCATTACCGAATGTAAAGAAGTTCGATCCATTTACTGGAAAACACCTAAAATCCACCACTCCAGCCACTCCAGCCACTCCAGCCACTCCAGCCACTCCAGCCACTCCAGCCATTCCAACTGATCCAAATGAACCTACTTCTTCAATTACTGAAGTTTCTTCTAAATCATCAACAACTAAGGTTCCTCCTAAATTCGCGAAAACTACTGATTCACCAGTTTCCGAACACAAAAAGATTGAAACAACACCGCCAATGTCTCCATCAAAAGATCAAAGAGAATTCGATTTCTCTCAAATTTATACCGTTCTGGACACGGATGTCAGAGATAAATTGCTAAATTTACCAATATCAGAAGAAGATAAAGATCTTATTGCGAAATCGTTTATCTATCTTAATCATTCACAACAACTAAAATATTTGGAGGAATTATCTACAGTTAATACCCCAGATACAGAATCCCGTGAAAATCTCTGTAATGCAATCCAAAAGCTTCCTATTCCTGAACATCAGAAGCAATTTCTAATCGATCAATTAGAATACCTAAACCCTACTGAACAAACTGAATTTGTTTCCACTTTGGAACAAGCCGCTCCTGAATCAATTGAAAATGAAATAGAAGAAAAACCTACTTCAGTTTCTGAATCATCTCTTATTTCCACTGCATCAGCTGCTACATCAATTTCTGCTGAATCTCCATCCCCGTCTTCATCTTCTTTTTCTAGTGAAACGATAAAGGCAGAAATATCTATTGATAAGGAAGAGAGTGAACTCTCAAAGTTGCAAGAAGAAAAAGAGCAATTACTAAAGTTGAAGCAAAAGAAAATTGAAGAAGAGCGGTTAAAGCGAGAAATGGCAAAACGACAGAAATTAGAAGATGAACGTCTTGAAAGGGTAAAACAATTGAAAGAAAAAGTGAAACAAATCAAGCAAGATTCGAAATCTTCCAAAAAATCAAAATCTACAAAGAAGAAGCTCATCAAAGAATGAATCAATAATAATAATAAAACAATAAAAATAACCGCAAAACTTTTTTTTTTTCCCCGTTTTTCTTCCTTATTCCCAATATATGTGAATTCTTATGGCTAGAAAAAAAAAGGTTGAGTTAGCTCTCTTTCATCTAGATGTTAGTAAAATTTCTGGAATGAAAGAAAAACACATCGAACAACTCATGCAATATCTTGAAGAAAGCATTGCAGAGAGTAAAATTTCAAAAGACGGCAGTACTGTCAAAATTGAAGTGCTACCGACAGTTTCCAAGAAGGTTATAAAATTAAGAGTGAAAAAATACATTTATCAAGCTGGATTAAAGGATGAATTCAAAGTTGTTGCTCTTCCAAAGGGTGATGTTCCTGGTTTTCAGATTCTTTCCCTCGAATAATTCTATTTAATCACTTTTTTTACCCCATTTTTCTAAATAAGATTTATCATTGGATCCGTTTTTCTTTTTATAGGGGTTGCCCAAAATGTCCACATTTTCAATCAAAAAACCTTCATCAGTTATTGAATTCTGGTTTCAAGCAAATTTGTGGGAATATTCTACAGATAAACCTGGAAATGTCGGACCCAGTCAAGAAATCAACCAAATTACCCTTAAAGATTATGATCGAGTGAATCATGCCCTTCGAGATTATTTATTCGCCAAAATTTTTGAATTACCGCGTATATCGTTAGGGAATTTAATATTCTCTTTGGTTGATACAATGATGCAGACTGCGCCTCATCAGAATTTGTTATTGGGAAATATTTTACTCATATCCCCACTTTTTCTGGCATCCGTTCATTTATCTCATAAATTTCCTCATCGATCCAATATTACAAGGCCTCAATTTTGGCATGAAGTAATTCAAATAATTGCAAAATCAACGGTAGATGATACTTTGAAAGTTGTAGATGCCATTCGATTGGCTCAGCCGGGAGGGTTAGTTAATCCAGGAGGCAAATCTGTTCCGGCTGATTGGGATATATTAAATTCCACATTTCCTGATCAAGTAGTTAAGCGAAAAATTCATCTTATTTCTTTATTTCAAAAGAGCGCTTCCTATGACCTAATTAGCCATGAGTGGGCTTATGGCTATCAAATATGTCAAAATTGGCTCTACACTCATAATTTATCCCAAATATCTCCAGTTTCTACCATCACTAAAGAAATCACCAAAGAAGTCCAACAAATTTTCTTAGAATTCTTAGCTAGCTATCCAGATTCATTAATTCAGCGAAAAAATTCACTACAAGAAGCAAAAAACATCCAGATTCTTGCCCAAAAAATTCTACATTCTGGTGGAAAAGATTCCATCATGGGAAGTAAGTTACTTCAAAATTTGACCAAAAAATTGAGTCAAAGAGAAGGAAAATTTAATCCAGGCACCACAGCAGATTTTACAGCAGCTATTCTTTTTTTGAGGAGATTTCTTATTTCTTAAGTTAAGATTTTCACAGCTGATTCATACTTATCCAGTAATTTTTTGATAACGGCGGGATCAACGTGTAAATTAAGAGCAGCTGATCGAATACTAACTGAACCATCTAATATTTGAGCCAATTTTGTTAAAAGTTTAAAATCTGCAGTTTCAAATCCTTGCAGAGATAATAGAGGAATTAAATCTTCATGAATAAATTCTAAAACGGGTTTATATTCATCCCTTTGAATAATAGACCGTTGTTCTAATTCAGAGAGATATTTATTCAGTTTAGTTCTGGTAATTTCGAAATTTTTAACCAAATATCCATAAGAGCATCCATTACCTATTGTTTCAATAAGTCGAATAATTTTATTTGAATTATATTTATCAATCAGCGAAAGATTTTCTTCACTTCCTTCTTCTAAAAAAAGTGGGGCTTTAATAGTTGTCTTAAAACGATCCCATTGGAAATATTCCATACGTAGAATGATGATATTGGTTTTCCACAAAATGAATAGTAATTCACGCAGTGGCGTTATTGGAATTTCGTAAATTTCACTAATTTCTTTAATAGACCAAGTTCCTTCTAAATCTGCAAATAATTTAGATGAGTAGTCTACTTTATAGTTTTCTTGACAAATTTTAGTTAAAAAATCTCGAATTTTCCATAAAATTTCAGGCTCTTGGGTGGAATATTCAATTCGCAATTCGGGGATTAGGAAGGTGGGTAGCAGATATTCCGCTAAATTCCGGGCTATGATCTGGAGAAATTTAAAATCTTTTGTTGTTTGATTTTCTAATTGTAGATCATGGATTGAGTGGTTTTTTAACGATAAGTGTGACGTTTCCCCTTTTTGCGGTTGATTCTTGTTTTCTGATTCTTGTTCTTCTAATTTTTGTTCTTCTTCTAAGAAAACTTCGTGCTCTTGTTCGATTTCTTCTAATAAATATTCCACATATTTGCTTAAATTCTTCACCAAATGAGTCGCAATAACAATAAAGATAAAATGTTGTGTTGAAAAGAAATGATAAACTAACGGAAATTTAACTTTTTCTAATTTAAATTGAATCTCGGACACTTGAACTAACGTATCTCGATTTGTTAAATCAATGCCTTCATCCTGTAAAATTCGGATAAAATCTGCATTAAAATAGATGTTATCTAAAGACAAACTTTCTATTTCCGATACCACTTCAGTTGTTTCAGATTTTAACAAGAAAATATGAAGAAAACCATGCATAGGAATTCACAAATCCGTATGTTCCAAAATGAAAAAAGTATTGAATTATAAATTATAGGTGCTTATTTAGTCGATGAATTCATTAAAATCCAAATTTCGCCCATTCGTCTTCTTCTTCCTCTTCTTCTTCCTCTTTACTTTCAGATTTTGTAGATTTTTCCTCTTTAGAAACTTTATCCCATTCACTTTCTTCTTCTTCTTCTTGATCAAACGAGAAAATATCATCTGAAGTAGGGGCAATGTCTGTCTTTATCACAGGTACCTTGATATCTGATTCCCTTTTATTATCTTTTTCGCTTGCAGGCACGGTAGTATTGGTTAATTCTTCCATCTCTTTAATATCGTAGACTTCTTGATGTCGTTCTCCTTTTTCAACCAACTTAAGAAAATCACCATGAATTTTTATTGAAATGGCTGAATCTGAATCTAATAATCGGAGAGTTACTTCTTCTTTCGCCCCTTCTTTGGGCATTCTAATAACTTCCGCTTTTTGACCGGCGAAAATACCTGAAACAATTTCGACCGTATCTCCTTCTTCTAAAATTTCGGTAACTTTTCGAGGAGAAATTACATGAGAAATCGATTCGAGTGAGATTGAACCAACAATTTTACCTTTTACATGTCTTAAACCTGAAATCGTGATCATTACATCTCGTTGATGCACTGCTTCGATAAAAACATAACCACGCAATTCTTCCGCAATCATCATACATTTAATATCAGGAAACGGATTTAAAACCCGCAACCGATTAAATATGTTCTGCAAAACCGATTTCTCTTGTCCTATTGTCGTTCGAACTGCAAATATCGTAGTTTTACCTCCACCTTCGCCAAGAGTCTCCGGATTATAATTTACCATTTTGCTCACATTCCTTTCTAAAATCGCACACCTAAAATCGCGGTTTTCAGTTAAATACGTTTTAGAAAAAGTAGTACTTTTATTAAGGAATGTTTCCAAATAAAATTTTGCTTAAAGATTAAAAGTGATGCAATGATAAAGATGCTTTGATGTTGAAGATAATAATAGTGATATATTACCTTCCTTCATCATAGAACACTAAATATTATTAATTATGACAGACTTACCGATATAAGATGCCAAAGAATCGTAGGAGAAATAACGCAGAAGTAACAAAACGCCCACGAATACCTAACTCTAAAGACGGAGAAATCCTCGGGATCGTGACAGAAATTTTCGGCGGGGAACACATGGCTGTTCATGGAGAAGATGGTGTGGATTATTTAGGCGTTATTCGCGGTAAAATTAAAAAACGTATGTGGGTGCGCCAAGGCGATGTTGTCTTGATTGCTCCATGGTCAGAAATGACCGTAAGAAAAGATAAAAAACCTAAGGCTCATATTATATGGAGATATACACGAACGCAAGTGAATTGGTTACAGAACCATAACTATATCAAAGCCGAATTTCTGGAAGAACTTCAGAACATTTAATAACAACAACCAGGTTTTGGAAAAATAACTTCTAACCTCTGCTTTTGACGCAGAAAAATCGTGGCAAATCCTTTTTCTAATGCCTTTTTTCGCAAAATTTTGTCATTGGTGGCCAAAAAAAGAGTGGATTTTGAAATGGATGCGTTTGTACTTGAAAATTCTTTTAAAAACGATTGAGATTCATCTTTATATCTGGGGTTGTTAATTTCTTTTTTAAAATCTTCCATCACTTGCAAAATCCAGTCATCAACACTAATGTAAGACGTTTCTGGTCTGGGACAGTCGATAATTTTGTGAGGTTCGTTTTCCAATATTTGGAAAGCTAATTTCAATTGGCGGCTAAAAGTAGAAGTGGGTAGATTCTGAGCCGCCTTATGTTTTAATTCTTTCAAAATGGCGGAAGGAACTATGATTTGATAGGTACCAGGAATTAACAGACGAAATTGTTGATAAAAATCTATTTTAAATTGAGCGGGAATTAGTAAAAAATTTGCATCTAAAAAAATAAAATATTGAAACGGCATTTTCCATCTGCCGAAAGACTTAATTGATTATAAATTATTGTAAAAATTTGATAATTTTTCTCGTTCTTTCTTCTTACGCTCTTCTTCTGTTAGATTTTCTTCATTTTTTTCTGAATTGATGAATTTAGGTTCTGAAGGGCTAGGTGTCGGAGTAAACGGTTTTGGTTCAGGAGTTGGAGTCGGTGTTGGAGTAAACGGTTTTG
>CAYRPF010000002.1:41798-99282 GCA_964426185.1 uncultured archaeon
TAAACGGTTTTGGTTCAGGAGTTGGAGTCGGTGTTGGAGTAAACGGTTTTGGTTCAGGAGTTGGAGTCGGTGTTGGAGTAAACGGTTTTGGTTCGGGAGTTGGAGTTGATGTTGGTGTAAACGGTTTTGGTTCGGGAGTTGAAGATTCTGAAGGTTCTTTATTTGAAAATGGAATTGACTCGGAAGGAGGCATGCTGAAATCATCTGGAGGAACTTGAACCCCATTAATTTCCAATACACGACGAAATATCATATCAAAAGCTTGTTTTACTCCTGTTCCATCCTTTGATGAAATCTTTATATGGCCAAACATATTTAGTGGTTCTAAGAATTCACGGGCGTAATCATCGGAAACGGTAATGTCATCAACCCGATCGAGTTTAGTGCCGACAAATAAGATGGGTAAATTAGGATCCTGCTTGCGTATGATCTTCACCCACTCTTCTAATCCATCCAAAGTCCGCAGTCGAGTCAAGTCATACAATAATAAAGCACCACGGGCTCCAGCTACATATGAATCTAACATAAACCGAAATCTTTCTTGCCCACCAAAATCCCACAATTGACCTACAACATCAACTGCATCTGGGTGACCAGGAGGACCTATTTTTGAATTAAGGAGATGAAATTCCACACCGATAGTCATACTGGTGTTTTGCACGAATTTGCCTGTAACTGCACGAGTAAGGAGCGTTGTTTTACCTACACCGCCTTGTCCAGCAACGAGTATCTTGAATACATATTTCTTTTTTTTCATTTGGGTGCCTCGGTCCTTAATATCTCAATTTAGATCTAAAACCTTGATGTGTTTCAAATCCAATTATAATAATATAATATAGAATGAGAGTGCTATAATAAAATTTTGTTTTTAGAGTGGGTGAATTCAGTTATTTATATTTTTTAGTGATTGAAATTTGATAATAATCATCATGGAAAAGCGCATTGTTCTTCCGATAAGAAACAGTGAGAAGGAATATATCGTTCAGCCTTCAAAAATAATTGCATTGGGTTTAAATTATTTTGATCATATTCGAGAAAGTGAAGAAATTGCACTTAATTTGCAAGTTCCTAAAGAGCGTGCAAAAAATGAGATTCCTCAAGAGCCGCTATTATTCTCGAAAACACCAAACGTGCTGATAGGACCAGGAGAATCGATTATTCTACCTAAAATACTTTCTAACTATAATTTTAAGGAGTTTCGTACAGATATTGAAGCTGAATTGGCTATAATAATCGGAAAACGTGGTAAAAATATTTTACAATCCGAAGCCATGGATTATATTTTTGGATTTACAGCGATGAACGATGTGAGTCAGCGTAACATTCAAAAATCAGACAAAACGGGATGGTTTCGGGGAAAATCTTTTGATACTTTTGGACCAATCGGTCCGCAAGTGATATTAAAGGAGGACATGGAAACTCTGCGTAATCCTCAAGATCTCAATATTATGAGCCGCATTAATGGTGAAATTAAGCAAAACGCAAATACTTCTCAGATGATTTTTCCGATTCCTGAGATAATCTCCTTTATATCTCAAAATTTTACTTTAGAACAACATGATATTATTTTGACTGGAACACCGAAAGGAGTAGCTCCAATCCACCCAGGAGATGTGGTGGAAGTGGAAATAGAGCACATAGGGATCTTGAGAAACCCTGTTCGTGGGGAGTAGACACAATTTATATCTATTTTTTCATCTTCATTTTTCGAATTTTCGACATTTTGAAATTTCAATAACTGGCATCCCGATCTTTTAGATAATCTTCTGATTATTACTAAGATAGAATAAAGTTATTACTGTATCTATTATCTTTATTTCATCTTCCTTCCTTCATAAAATCACCAACTCTTTAACTCTTTAACCCTTCGGAGGGCTGCTCTCTTTCCCCAAGAGTGGCCTTCCCCCTTTTTTGTTTATTATATCTGCATTTCACACAGTTTATAGAATTCTTAAAATAACCAAAATCTTAAAATCCCCAGAAGTCACAAAATTGCCTAAAACCCAGAAAAACCCCAAAAGTCACAACCCTTTACTCTCACAGAAGCATAATTATCCCAATGCAATACAATTTTGATCTACCTATAGAGCGAGCAACTGGCGATTCTATCAAATGGAATGCAGAATTCTTAGAAAAAAAGTTTCAAGTGAAAGATGTGCTGCCATTATGGGTTGCCGACATGGATTTTAAGGTAGCTGAACCCATTATCCAAGCAATTAAGGAAAGGGCCGAACACGGTATTTTTGGGTATAATTTTGCTGACAAATCCTACTTTGAATCGGTGATCAGCTGGTTTCAACAGAGATATCACTGGAAAATTGAAGAAAGATGGATCTCTATCACTCCAGGTATTGTTCCGGCCATCAACTTCCTCATCCAAACCTATACCAGGCCGGGTGATGCAGTGGTGATTCAAGAGCCAGTATATTATCCCTTCAAAGATTCAATATTAGCTAACGGACGAATTCCGTTGATTAATGAATTGATCGAAAAAGATTGCCATTATTGCATGGATTTGCAAGATTTGGAGCAGAAATTCCAATCACCGCGGGTGAAAATGTTTATTTTATGTTCACCACATAACCCAGTCGGACGGGTGTGGATTAAAACGGAACTTTTGCATTTAAGTGAGATTTGTGAAAAATATGATATTTTGGTAGTATCGGATGAGATTCACTGTGATTTGACTTTTCCCAGGCATTCACATATCCCGTTTGCTTCTTTATCTCCCGAAAATTTAAATCGAACCATTACATGCACCGCTGCTTCCAAAACTTTCAATCTTGCGGGCTTACAAACTTCAAATATCATCATTCCCAATCCAAAACTGCGGAAAGAATTTCAAACTACATTAGAATCTTTAAGCTTATTGGGAGTAAATTTATTTGGAATTACCGCAGTAAAAGCTGCATATATGCATGGACACCAATGGTTGGAGGAAGTTCTGCAATATATTTACCAAAATTATCAGAAAATGCGGGAATTTCTGGAAGAACAACTACCTCAAGTAATTGTTTTTCCTTTAGAGGGAACCTACTTAGCGTGGTTGGATTTTCGACCGTTGAAGATTCCTGCAAAAGAATTGGATAATCTTATAAAAAAGCATGCAAAAGTGTTACTCGATGATGGTGCAATATTTGGGAATGCAGGTGAAGGATTTCAACGGGTTAATTTAGCCTGCCCTTGGAAAACTCTTCATGAAGCTCTTATGCGAATTGCCCAAGCATGTAGAGAATTTTTTAACAAACAACCTGAAGGCAGTTAGATTTCGTTTTTTGCTCGTTTTGTTTTTTTTTTCCGCTTCAAGAAATATTCCCCACGCTGATCACATACTGAAATCAAAAAGCATTGATTACATAAAGGGTGTTTTTTACAAACCCGCACACAATGTTGAACAATTAACGCGTGAAATTCATTATATATTCTCACGTCGGCAGGAAGATGTGCATGAAACCATGTCTGAAATTCGTGATACGATTGCTTTTCGGAGAAATAACCCATGTAAAGAAGCATCCGAACGGTATAGGCGTCAATTACAAAAACAGGTCTTTGAAATCCATAAAGTAAAATTTCATCTGCTGTCTCATGACCGATACCATTCACCTTGAGCAGATGTAAACGTAATTGGGGGGTTTCATACGATTTCAATGTTGTTATGGGTGTATCGAGCAGCATACGGCAGAGATTTATCAATTTTTTGGCTTTTTGATTATAATATCCTGAAGATCGTATGGAAATTGCCAATTTTTCAGTTGAAGTGGCCAGTATTTTTTCGGGTGAGAGTAAATGGTTCTTGAATAGCTGACCTAAAGCTTTATCCGCATTTTCCCAAGAGGTATTTTGGGTTAAAATGGCACCAACCATAATTTCAAAAATATCTTCATCAGTATGCGGATAACTAAAGTCATTAGGATGGTACCACGTGTTTCTTCCTCGTTCGGTAGGATTATGACCCGCATAGCGAAGACGAATTAGAGGCCACCAACCTTGAGGGCCATATTCTGAAAATAACCTCTGAAATAATTCATTCAAAGCTAACAATTTTTTCACGGATTTGATAATTTTTTTACCACATAATCAAAACAAATCTTGCACGGATCTTCATACAGGGCGATTTTTTCTCGAAATGCATCGGTAAATCGATTGGAATCTGGTTCCTGTGCTAGAATTTCGTTTGCACGCATTGCAATTATTTCAGGTTCTCGAATGTGTTCTAAGGGAAATTGGTTTTTTTGCAGAAAAATTTCTTGCGGGGCTGATTTACCCGGGAAAAATTCTATACTTGGTACACTGAGTAGGCTGGATTCTCGAACAATAGTTCCACCTCCACTGATTACTAATGCGGAATAAAAGCATAAATCAACAATATGGGGCAGATATTGAGTAATAATAACATTAGAATAGTCTTTAAAATCATGTAACTGCTCTCGAAGCCAATTTTCTTGCTTATCCGATCTCACTAAAAGGAAATACGTAAAATTTGGATGCTGGGCATAAATTTTGGGGAAAAATTGACTGATCAAAGTTTCTTCCGGCTTGAGTTTATTCAGAAAATAGTCCGCAAAAGCTGGCTCGCTCCGAATAAGGACAAAGTTGCCAGGAGTGACATTGAATTGTTCCAGAATTTTAGGGCGTGGTTGATAATGAGAAAGCCAAGCAATTTCATCAATCCCATTATAACGGATAAATTTGTCTGGATGTGCATAAATCTCAAGATAATCGGCTAGAGGGATGCATTCGGGCGTAATTACTTGATCCAAAAACGGAAATATTTGTTTAGAAACAAAATAGCTTCGAGGTTCATCGCTAAAACCTATTGAGGGAATTCCTAATCCCATGGATAGACGAGGGCCTTCTACGGATCCAAAGGTAACGAAGAAATCTGGTTTAAAGGGAACCACAACGTCAAATAATCCATGTAATCGTTCAATATATGCTTGCATTTTTCCTTCGATGGTATCTCCTCCATGTTTTCCCACGGGAACATAGGGAATTTGAAGGTCATTTAATATTTTGTAGGTCGAATCAAAATCACGCGCAGTTATTAAAAGGGTAGCGCCCGCCTCTTGAAAGCATTGAATCATATATTGAAACATTATAGGGGCTTTTGGTTCTTCTAAGTCTATCCAAATTTTTTTTTGCGAGAGAGGTTTCACGCTTAAGAAAAATCTAAATGATTAAAAAATTTATCTTCAAAGATTTATTTTAAGAATTGTAGCATAGAGTGATTATTATGGTAGAAGAAACAGACTCTAATAACTCAAAAAAATACACCGTACAAGAACATGCAATTTTGAATAAACAACCAGTTTATGGACCGAATTCCCATTTTGCAGGTCAAGAAAGGACCCTTCCTCCAACTGAAATCGGAGAAGGCTCAATAATCTGTTCTCAGGCTGTGGTTTATGCAGGAACTAAAATCGGTAAAAAGGTTTTTGTCGCAGACGGCGCTTCCATTCGAGAAAATGTAGTAATCGATGACATGGCAATCATTGGGCGCATGGTAACCGTCGAATGCAATACAAAGATAGGTAAGCGTTCCAAAATTCAAACTGCTGCCCATATAACTGGAGATTGTATTATTGGAGACGATGTTTTCGTCGGACCAGAAGTTACTACCATGAACGATTTGTACATGGGCGCCCGAGAGACCGAAATGAAAGGACCCATCATCGAAGATGGTGCTTTAATAGGTGGAAATGCTACTTTACTTCCTGGAGTTCGAATTGGTAAGAATGCAGTGGTGGGGGCAGGCTCAGTAGTAACGAAAGATGTTCCCGCAAATGAAGTCTGGGTGGGTAATCCTGCCCGAAAAATTAAAATGCGGGACTGGAACAACTAAATTTTTCTTTAATTTTGTTTTTTTATTTTATTTTGGCGTAAGGTGTGTCTGAAATAAATTAAGGTAATTAAATACCAAAGGATCAAGATTACTCCTCCAATTAGTATTCCGAATAACCAATTTACCGGTTTGTCAATAATATATTGGTCGATAATCCATAGAAAACCCAAAGCTATAAGTACAAGAACCACCATGATAACGCTGAGCCCTAAAATTTTTGGAAAGAGAGAGATCACCAATAAAAAGGTTAATAAACTGATCGAGATTACTCCCAGTATTTTAAATGCATCATAAGGGCCGAAAAAGGGCATCATCGTCAAGGCAACAATTAAACTGATTATTCCTGCAATAGTAGACAGTCCAAAAATATGATTAACTAATTCTTTTTCACTTAAAGGTCCAGAAGCTGTTAATAGTCGCGGTAATGTAAGGGGTGCGGTTGATTCTTCAGAAGCATGAATCAAATCGTTTGAATCTAATAGAATATCTTTCTTATCAATTGTATGGCTTTCTTTAAAGCCACGGACGGAGGCAATTACATAAAAACTATTAAAAATCTGGGGCAGCATCACTAAAATCATAATGGTTTCAATCGAACCAAATATTCCCACCAAAGCTATTGACGCTCCAATCACTAAGGTTCCAGTATCTCCAGGAAAGATTTTAGCGGGATATTTATTGAAAAAATAAAAAGCACCGATCCCAGCTAAGCAAATATAACCGTAAATAAGACCTTGACTTGATCCCAATAAAAAAGATGCCAAAATCATGAAAACTAATGCAATGCTTGTTGTCCCAGACCCTTCTCCATTATACCCTTCTAACATGTTTACAGTGTTGGTCATCACCATAATGATAATGGGGATAGTTAGGGGATAAATGATAGTTAATTGTAATCTACCTAAGATGGGCAAAATTGGATTTGAAATTTTAATGAATCCCAGAAAAGGTAAATTTGCAATAAAAACTGGAAGACCAGTAACAAACATTAATATAATTTTTCTCAAAGAAGATAACTGCTTTCTATCATCGATCCATCCCACCACAGTGGCAATTAGAATGGTAATAATGAAAATGAAAACTTCATGCCATAATGTAGGTATAATAAACCCGAGCATAATCAATCCAAAGGTAATTGAAATTGAAAAAGCTATTCCTCCTGATTCTGCAGTTTCTGGACGAGATTGCTTGTGAATATCATACCCCACATATTTTTTTCGCTTCATCCATGAAATAATATAAGGGTAAAGCCAATAAGTAAAACCGAAAACAAAAAGGCCGATAAGAACCAGTACAACAATTTGATACCATTCTAATTGCAATTGAGAAATACGGATCATGATAATTTCTTAAATATCAAAATTTTTCTTTCATTAAAGAAATTGTGATACTTTTAATCAAAAATCACTGATAAAGAAATATTAAAAATCTTGCTCTATAAGAGGGACAGCGAAGATTTCCCAAATGGGTCGGTTTTCTAAGTTCACTTTCCTGATTACACGAGTTAACTGCCGGTGATAAATCTCAGGAATACTCGTGAACAAAATATCCAAGATATTTACTCCTCCTGAAATCTTTTCCATTAACGGAACGATCCATTTCTGGGGTATTTTTGCGTATATTCCTTCAATGAGAATTAATTTCTGATATAATTCCAAAGTTTCAGAGCCATATTTATCGATAAGGTTATCAATGTTCGGTTTAAATGCCTCAAAATCAGCTGTACGATAAACTCTTTTTTCTTCACCCTTATGGAGTTCATTCTCATATAATTCTTCAAATTTTTCAGTAATTTCCTGAGCCATACCGGATAAAATGGGTTCGATCATGTAACCTAAAGGCATTGAGTAATTGATCATTAAAACCGAAAAAACATAATTTCCTGGGCTGAACCGTGCTTCTAAACTCCCTGACCGAATTAAAGAAACTCCTTCTGGAAAACCAATTTCTTGGGCAAATCCATTAAGAGCCGTTAAAAATCCTCCTATTAGTTGATCGCGATTAGTTTGATCACTATTAATAATATCGTATTTGTGCAAAAGGGTTCCAGTTTTTGTAATAATATAGATTTCTACGAGCACCAAAGTTCAGTCAAGATATATAGGAAGAAATCACCTAAAAAAAGAGGGAAATGTTAAAATTGAAATAAATGCGTTCTATCCTTGTTCAGAAAAGTAATTCAATAAGGTTTCAGCTACAAAGTAAATCTGCTCATCTGTCATGCTGGATACCATTGGAATTTCAAAATGATGCCTTGCAATATATTCTGCATTCGGACATTTAGTTTTTGAATAATCCGGATAATCCACCACTCTTGCCATATGATATTCATGAATATTCCGATAGGCGGGTTGTTCATAGGAAAGAATCGAATAAATTGTTCGAGAACTGATATGGTGTGTTTTTAAATAACTAATTAAATCTTTTGGAGTGGAAAGAGAATTCTTAATTACAGGAGCCATGATATAATCTGAAATTTGATGTCCTGGAAGAATTTTCTGAAGACGTATGTTCTCTTCTTCTCCTAATATTTTACGATATAAATCTCCGTTTCGATGACGGCGGGCTAAAATTTGTTTTGCTCGTTCCATCTGAACATTCATTATTGCTGCAGACATGTCGGTTGTGCGGTAATTATATCCGATTCGATAATGGGCGTATCCTCCTTGAGGATTTCGGCCGTGGTTTTTAAGACTTTGAATTTTTTCATAAATTTCATTAGAATTACACACAACCGCGCCCCCCTCCCCTCCAACCAGATTTTTCGTTCCATAAAAAGAGAAAGCTGCTACATCACCAAAATTTCCTACATGCTTTCCATTAATTCGAGAATCATGCGCCTGTGCACAATCTTCAATGACGGAAAGATCATTTTTTTCCGCGATTTCCATGATCTCAAGCATATTGCAAGGATTTCCAAAAATATGTACTGGCATGATTGCTTTTGTTTTTTCTGTAATGGCCGCTTCAATTTTGGAAGGATCAATATTGAATGTTTCTGGATCAACATCAACAAAACGAGGTATGGCTCCATTGAACAAAATACTGTTGGATGAAGCAATAAAGGTAAATGGAGTGGTAATAACCTCATCTCCTGGACCGATGTCCATTGCTGTTAAAGCTAAATGTAATGCACTCGTGCCATTAGTAGTTACCGAAACAAATTTACTCCCGGTAAAAAGGCTGAATTTTTTCTCAAATTCTCGTGCGTTTTTACCTTCTATTAAGTGGCGACTTTTTACAACTTCCTCTACAGCTTGAAGTTCTCGGTCAGCAATATTTACATCAACAACGGGAATATCTTTCATGTTCTATAAGAGTAAAAGGAGGCATTAATCTAAAATGCTTAGAAAAATTCAAAAATTTCTTTAAAATCGATGAGTTATCTAAAGCTTGAAAGTTGTGAAGATTAATTATGGAAAAGTTAACTCAGCAAAAATTACATAAGAATTATCTCGATCTGCTTCAAATTTTGCAAAAAGATTACAATATTGAAGATTTATCTCGATTAGATTTAACTTGTAGAGAACATGAAGGTGAAGCAACTGTGGTGGCTTTTCCGATCCAAGGGGTACTTAAATATCACGGAATGAGAGATCCCCAAGAGCGAATTGCTTATTTTTCCAGTATTTCTCTTAATAATGGTGCCGCAGCAACTATCACTTATATACATCTTTCAAGAAAACGTGCTACTGATATTCTAATCTTGAATGGGACTGAAGTAAAAGCCGATTCCCAAATTTTTCAACGAGTTAAATACCAACTTGAACAAATCCGCAAAATCACTAAGTTATCCAGCAAAGCGTTAATTATTAGTCGTAATGTTTATATTTCACAGAATTCCCCCTTAAACTTCAAGGAAGTAAAAGAAAAAGGCTTAGGTACTTCTGCATCTGCAGGAGCAGCGATTGCTGCAGCAATAATGCACATCATTTATCCCTCTGATTCAAAAATACGAGATCATGATCAGGTCCGCAGTATTTTTGCTCGATTTTTAGCGGGGAGTGCAGCTCGAAGTGCCACTGGTGGATTCAGCCTTTGGGTTTCTCATCCCCTCGCATCATCATGGGAGTCATTCAGTATTCGATTAGATCTGTCCAAAGATGAACCTTTTATTCAAGAATTATCACTTCTTACAATACCAATAAAATCATCGTTGAAAACAGAGCATGCTCATAAAAGTGTTCTTAAATCTCCTTTTTATGAACCTTGGCTTAATACTCGAGAGGATAAGATTGAAGAATTTATTAAGGCTCTACGTGCTCATGATTTCAATAAAATGGGGGAACTTATGGAAGAAGACACACTGGCTTTGCATGCTGTTTCAATGACAACCGGGATTGCAGACTATATTTTAGCGTGGGAACCAGAAACCTTATCTATCATGAAAAAAATTAGGAATCTTCGCACAATGCACCATCTTCCTGTGTATTATTCCATAGATACAGGTCCTACAGTTGTAGTTTTTACTTTAGCATCTGAAGAAGAAAATGTGATCAGAAAGATGAAAGAAGAGTTTCCATCCCTTCCTATTATCCAGAGTAAAATTCAAGGCTCTCCCCGAATAATCCATCCACAATCTAGAGAATATCAAACTATTCAAGCAGATATCTCAAAATTTAAGAAAATAGAAAATGATAATAAACATCGATAATAAAAATTCAAAAAAAGTGTAAAACAATGAAATTTTCAAAATTTTATCAGAAAACTCTCACAGAACGGCGCGCTTTGATCCAAAACCAGCGAAAATTATCTCCCAATGAGCTGGAAATCCTATCTCATCATAGTTATATCCCTGAATCTTCCCTGGATCTCATGGTTGAAAATGTAGTAGGGTATTACCCTCTTCCGTACAGCATAGTTCCTAATTTTTTAGTTAATCAAAAGGAATATTTGGTTCCGATGGTGATTGAAGAATCTTCAGTGGTTGCAGCGGCTAGCAAGGCAGCAAAAATCGCCAGAATTCATGGGGGATTTACTTCCGAACCAGTTGAATCATTGATGATCGGGCAAATTCAGATATATGATATTAATTCTGAGCAAGAGCGCAAACAAATTCTGGAATTTATCACTCATAATAAGCAAAGGCTTATTGAATATTTAGATTTTCAAGATCCTACATTAGTTTCACATCAAGGAGGTGTAAAAGATATTCAAGTTCGGGAAATCTCGACTGATGAAGGATATTATATGATTCTTCATGTCATTGTTGATGTTCGAGATGCGATGGGTGCAAATATTGTCAATACTATGGTAGAAAGATTGGCTGCTCAAATTGAACCTGATATTCCAGGTAAAATTAACCTTCGTATCATTTCAAATTTGGCAATTCACCGGGTTGCTAAAGTACGGGCTATTTTTGATAAAGAAGCGGTCGGAGGCTCAAAAATAGTGGCAAAAATTATTAAAGCTTATCAATTTGCGCGTGACGATCCCTTCCGTGCCACCACCCATAACAAAGGAATTATGAATGGAATTGACGCTGTAGCTATTGCAACTGGAAATGATTTTCGTGCACTAGAAGCTGGAGCCCACGCATTTGCTTCTCTTTCTGGCCAATATCATCCATTAACTCGTTATTATTTGCACCCTGAGGGGCATCTCATTGGTGAAATTAAAATTCCTTTAGCCATGGGAGTTGTCGGAGGTTTGATTTCAAAACATCCAGGTGCAAAACTTAGCTTGAAAATTATGGATGTCTATACTGCAGAGGAATTATGTCAGGTAACTGCTGCTGTTGGTTTAGCTCAGAATTTTGCAGCCCTGCGCGCATTAGCAGATGAAGGAATTCAGCAAGGACACATGAAACTTCATAGTAGAATAAAGGATCATACTTACCAGTCAACAGATTGATGAAAATGTATCAAATAACTGCTTCAGCTCCTGGGAAATGTATATTATTTGGAGAACATGCCGTAGTTTACGGCTATACAGCAGTAGTTTCCTCAATTGATATTAAATCAACTTGTATCATTAAAGAAACTAAAATTCCAGGTATTAAATGGAATTTTCTGGATTTTGACCAAACTTTCCAATACTCCATGGAAGATCTAGGAAAAATCGGCTCAATACCTACAGAAGTGACGAGAAATCCATTTTCTCAATTTTTTCATGCTCTGCAGAGAATTACAACAGATTTTGGGTTTAAACCTGAATATATGGATATATCCGTTTCGTCAAATCTTTGGAAGAATTCTGGATTAGGCTCTTCGGCTTCGAGTGCTTGTGCATTTATTAAAGCTCTTGAAACATACTTTTCGCTCAATTTAACCATCGATCAGATCAATTCATACTGCTTTTTAATGGAGAAGTTTGTACACGGAACTCCTTCAGGAATTGATAATACTATCATCACCCATAGTGGCAGTATAGTGTACAAAAAACCTAATTTTTCGCATTTGGATGGAATCCCTAGAATTCCGCTATTAATTATAAATTCGGGGGTAATCCATAAAACCGCGGAGGCAGTTAGTAAAGTAAAAAAATTGCGAGAAGCAGCCCCTAAGAAAACCGAACAATTGTTCCAACAAATCGAAAAAATCTCCTTGCAAGGTATTGTGATTCTTAAAAAGGGCAATATCGAACAATTGGCAGAATTATTTAAAGAAAATCAAAAAATTTTAGAAAAATTAAATCTATCAACACCTGAAATTCATCAAATTATCGAAGTTGGTAAAGAAATTGGTGTAAAAGGAGTAAAAATTACTGGAGCAGGCTTAGGAGGTGCGGTTATTGCAGTTGCACCAGAAGAACGCCTGCAAGATTATCGGCAAAATCTCGAAAAAAAGGGATTCAGATCAATTCTTACATATATTGGAGGAGATACAGATTAAGGGTGTTGAAAAATCCAAGATAATTATTATAAAACTTGGTGGCAGCTTAATTACGGATAAATCTATTCCTTTTTCAGTGAATCAAGAGATATTAGATAGAATCTCAATGGAGCTTAAAAAGTATTCCGAGCAATCATCGAATTCTATTATAGTTGTTCATGGAGGGGGTTCGTTTGGTCATCCATTAGCCCATAAATATGCATTGCATAAAGGTTATTCAGTTGCTATCTCAAATCAAATCGAAGGGTTGTTGAAAACTCATTATGAAATGATTGAGATGAACCAACTAGTTGTAAACACATTTTTCTCTCACCAGTTAAAAGCCTACTCTGTTCCGCCAAGTGTAGTATTCCTAGAACACCAAGGACATTTAAAATTTTCAGGAAAATCACTTTTGGAAGAATTGATGAAATGGCAAGTTATTCCTGTTCTTTTTGGAGATATTCAATTCACGACTTCTCATAATTTTAAAATTCTTTCTGGGGACACAATTATTCAGCGACTTTGTGAGGAATTTGGAGCAGAACGAATCCAGAAAGCTATTTTTACTTTTGATCAAGATGGAATTTTGGAAAAATCAGGGGAATCCCAACAATTTCGAGTTATTCCCTCCCTTACTGCTTCTCAATTAAGAAATTTTGATTCCTTTAACATTAATGAACAATCAGCTGGAAAATTCGATGTTACTGGGTCAATGAAGGGAAAAATAGAAAAAATCCTAAAAATTGTAGATTTAGATATTATTGTAAAAATTATTAACGGGAAACGCCCAAATTGCTTGTTAAATACATTATTTGATCGAGAAAAGCTTTCTACAACTATTAAAAAAGGAGAATAGAATAAAAAATCTTTTTATGCGCCTTTTCGTCTGTTTCTTTTTACGTATTCCTTTAAATCTTCAAGAAGCATTTCTTCATTATAATCCGGCCATAGTTCTTTTCGGAAGCGAAATTCTGAATAAGAAGCATCCCACAGTAAAAATCCGGATATTCTTGCTCCATCTTCCATTCCAGTACGAATTAAATAATCCAATTCAGGAAATTCTTTGGTATAAAGATTTTGCTTTATTGTTTCTTTTGTAATATTTTCTGGCGTTAATCCTAATGTAATAATATTCTTCACAGCATCTATAATTTCTTCTTGACCGTCATAATTAATACAAACATTGATGAAATAATTGTGGTATTTTTCTGTAATATCATTAACTTTCTGTATTTCCTTTTGAATATTTTCTGGTAATTCTTTAATTCTTCCGATTATCTTTACTTGCACTTGATTTTCATGAATTCTCGTATCTTGAATCACTTCTTCAACACTTTGTAAAAGAAGATTAAAAAGATAGGAAACTTCCTTTTTAGAACGTTTTCGCACATTTTCCGATGATAAGGCATATATACTTAAATAGCGAATTTTTACATCAAACAGTGCATCCAAAATCTTCCGTAAAGTGCGGTAACCTTCTTGATGGCCCTTTAAGGTATCTTTAATCCCTTGTCGTCGAATCCATCTTCGATTTCCATCCAAAATTAAGCCAACATGATTCGGTAAAAGTTTAGAGTAGGATTCATGAAGTTTTGAAAGACTATCGATTTTATCCAAGTCGTTAACCATCTTGATTGATATAAGTGCAATAAATCATATAAAAGCGATGAATTAAGGAAATGAAATAACATCTTTCTTATTTATTCGGTTCTTTTTGGAGAGTATGAAAAAAAATTTACAAATTGTATTGATAGGATCTTTCATATTCGGAACTATTGGCATTATTATAGGCTTATATTTTTCCCATTTAATTCAGTTTCCTACAAAAATACTTGATATCGCATTATGGATTGGTTTTTGGGTATTTTGGGTAGGAGTCATTAACGAAGGGTTTCATTGGGTTAAAAACGGAAAAAGAAGCGATTGGGCTGATTTAGTTATAATTGCATTTCTCTTTATCACTGTCTTCTTAATTACACGTGATGTTTTACTTTCCTTTGTCGGTGCTTTTTCGATATATTTACTTTTTGGTATTGAAGAATTAAAAGAATATGAGATTTTAAATAAAATCGTTTTAATATCTGTGATAACTTACAATGTTATTTTTGTGGCAGGGATTTTAGATCAAATCTTTCAAAAGGATGGTTTGTGGCAAAATATTGCATTTTCTTTCAGTTTCTGGTTAATTCTCATTTTAGGATTTGTATTTTTTGGAAGAAAATATATTATCGTTTTTCGTTTCATGAGTGTGCAGTATTTAACTCTTTTACTCTATGTAGTTGCATGGTTAGTGATTGCCACTATAAATTATGTAGCTTCCATAGATTTGAAGGAATGGATCTACGAAGCATTGATTATCACTAATTTAATCGTTTATGCATTTAGTGGGCCATTAATCAATTTGCTTATGGGATTTCATCGTGAAAATGATCCTGAGCTAAACCAAATGGTTCGAGAAGTTGCCAAAGAAGTAGGCTTAGATCCAAATAAAATCCAAGTACGTTTTGGGAAATATCCGATTTTAAATGCTATGGCGTATGGGGCGTTTTGGAATATGAATATGGCTATTATCGCACCAGATAAAGAAACCATACCTATGAACGAAATGAAAGGAATAATTGCCCATGAGTTAGGCCATTTAAAACAGAAACATACTCTTATCTTAACTATCATTTCAACCATTGAAATTTTACTTTTTCAACTACTTCAATGGCCAGTTACTATGTACGATTATGTTTTCAACAAGGAAAATATGCCGTTCGAGTTATGGGTGTTTCTGGTAATCAATTTTGGAATTTCTATCTTTTTGTATATAATTGTGCGATATTTAGAAGGTAATGCTGATAAGATCGCGAAGAAAAGTGGATATTCTTCAAGTATCTCAAAAGGTTTATACAACTTAGAATCATTCTATGCCACCAGCCATGAAGTTGGATTAGATGCTACTTTGTTAAGCGATGAGAAGGTTACTCCCAATAATCAGATGCTTCAGTATTATTCTACTGCTCAATATTTAAATAGAATGATTGTAAATCCCTCACGCAGCATTCTTCTTTCGAATTTTATAAATTCCCATCCTCCTTCATTTCATAGGATTATGATAATATTGAATGATCAAGATGTTTCCTCTTTTCGGGAATCTTTAATGCCTTTAGTGTTTTTGAATCGGAAGAAAGCTCGTGAATTTTCCATCCAGACAAATGAAGCTCGTCAAAAATTCATGCAACTAGTCAATCAAAAAATAGAAGAGAAATTTCATAAGAATAATATAAAAGAATTCAATGAACATCTTAAGCAAAAAGATTACTTCACCTATAAAATTGGACATTCTTTTGCTTATTTGAATATTATTACGGGTGAAAGATGGTTCGGTGTGTTGAAATCAATAAATTATACCGAAAATGTTACCGAGCCATTCGAATATGGGATTGAAATCGTCCAAAAAGATGGGCAAAAAGCGATGGTTAAGATAAATCCCTTCGCGTGCAAAGAAGTTCAATTGGCTGTAGGCTCTCAATATAAGTTTAAGAAAGAAGGTATTCTTACCTTAAAGAATGTCAATTTAGAAACATTATATAATCCAAAATCCAAGAAAAAAGTGGAAAACGATACGTATTACAAGTTTATCTATACAGGTGTGGCTGAATTCATTGATTTGAAAGGAAATATTTATAACAAACCTGTGTTCCATACCCGATTTCCCATACCAGTATCTCTGATTAAAGAATACGAAAATCAATCGATATTTCTTAAAAAATCAGGAAGTTTTATTTGTCTTATACCTGAAAAGATCCAATTCAATGAAGAAAATGGAAAAATATCTATTTCTACTCACTATTTCGATGAAACTGTTGCATTAGAGACTTCATCTGATTCTAAAAATTACAATTTGGATTCTGATTCACATGTAATCAAAAAAGAGAAGTTATATTTTTCTGTGCATAACGATAAACCTGAAACAAAAAAACTTGAGACAAGTTTCATCCAGTATTTGGAAAAAGAAAAAATTAGATGTATAATTGTATTAAAAAAGGCAGTAAACAGCGAAATTGATGGATTTATTACTGAACTTCGCTATGATGAAAAATCAACGAATTTGATAACTCATGTAAGAATTAAGTCAATTTTTGAAGAGGAAATGGAAATCTCTTTAAAGAAAATTGATGGCATTTTTCTGAATTTCCCAGCACTAATTGTTCAAAGCAAATCAGAAATTTCCTTATTTACAAAAGTTATTGATAAATTCCAAACCATTTTTCATCCAGAAAGAATATACTCATAGATAGAGGAAAAACGCGAATGAACACATCTGGGATGCTAAAAATTCGAGGAATATTCCGATTATTGCGCGTCAAGCAATATTATAAAAATTTAATCATGTTAGTTGGAATCTTTTTTGCAGGTAAATTGTTCCAATTTTCCCTATATCCCAAAATATTTCTAGGATTTGTTGTTTTATGTTTATCTTCTTCGATTATATATATTTTAAATGATATTCGGGATCTTTCAGCAGATCAATTTCATCCAGAAAAGAAAAAATCAAGACCATTGGCTGCAGGTATTTTATCTGTAAAATTTGCATGGATAATCTTGTTCGTCATCATTTTACTTGACGGTTTAATTCTATACTTTCTGCCTCCATTGTTCCTATTCATGGTTGGGCTGATATTGCTAAATGGACTTTTATATAATTACTTTCTTAAGGATGTTCCTTTTGCAGATGTTATTGGGTTGAGTACTATTTATATCTGGCGCGCTTTAGCTGGATGTATTTTAATAGATGTTTCTATTTCACCGTGGTTGACTATTACGGTCTTTTTAACGGCGCTTCTTCTAGCTACTGGCAAAAGAATCGCAGACTTGTCACTTATTGGGGGAAATAATGCATCTAACCATAAAAAATCGTATCGTGCTTATACCGCGAAGATTTTAGATAAATTTCTGATAATTATAGCAACCAGCCTATTTGTAGTTTATACATTATATTGTGTTCTCGGGCCGTCTGAAGCGACTTCTATTTTTGCATTAGAAAAGAATTTATTGATTTACAGCACACCTATTGCGTTGTTTTTAATATTTCGTTTTATATTTTTGATCAATAACAGTCCAGAATTAGCCAGAAGGACAGAAAAATTGTTTTTTGACAAACAGATGCTAATTGGAGCCATTTTACTGGTTTTATTGATCCTATCTATTTTCTATATTAATTTCGATAATATAGTAAAGTAAAAGGTGTTTTAAAATGAGTTGGAAAGAATTAGGCAAAGTTTACGTTCAAAAAGTTAACCCAAAAACAATATTAGATGATTATGCAAATTTAATGGATTTAATGGAATATTCTAGATATTTTAAGACCACTGAAAAAACTTTAGTAAAATTGAATCTTTCATGGAGTAAGTTTTTCCCCGCATGCTCTTCGCCGCCTTGGCAAGTAGAAGGTGTCTTGCGAAAACTCAAACATGATGGATTTAAAGGTAGAGATATTTTTACTTGTGAAAATCGCACAGTGGTTACAAATATTGCCGAGGGTTTAAAAGGAAACAAATGGGAACCAATTATAGAGAAATATAATGCCTTTTTTGTTCCTTTAACTCGGGTGAAATTTGTTAAATTCAAAAGTAAAATTCCACTGAAGGCTTTGGACTCTAAAATTTTCCCAGAAGGATTTTCAATTCCTAAGTTGTACATCGGGAAAAATATGATTCATTTACCTACCTTTAAAACCCATGGGCATACTGGGGCTAAAGGGGGAGAATTTAATAATAAGAATCCTGAGATGCCGGGTGGAATAACTTGTTCAATTAAAAATGCCTTTGGTGGTTTGCTCACAACACGCCGCCATTTCGCCCATCAATACATGAGTGAAGTTTTACATGATCTTTTAGCGATTGAAAAACAAATTCATCCAAATATCATGGCTATTGTAGATGGAACTGTGGCGGGCGATGGAGCTGGTCCACGTTGTATGATTCCCCGTATAAAAAATTACATCTTGGGAGGTTATGACCAAGTAGCCGTGGATGCTATGGTTGCCAAAATAATGGGATTTGATCCTATGAAACTTCCCTTCATCAAAATGTGTCATGATTCAGGTTTTGGGATTGGTGATCCAGATCAAATAGAAGTTATTGGAGATGAAGGTGCTTCTCGAGAGAATTGGCATTTTAAAGTGGGAAGGAGTATAGTAATTTGGGGAGATCAACAAGTTCGTAAAGGGAAATTGAAATTTTTAGAACCACTTATGCATACTTTCCTTTTTCAGCTGGGTCCAGTAATGTTATCGAAGATCTACCATGATTTATTTTGGTATAATACAGTTGGGAAGAAACGGATAAGGGATTATATGAAAACAGAATGGGGTCAACTATTTCAATCATATCCTTCAAAAAATCCCGAAATGAAATTGAATCATCTTCGTAAAGAATAAATCGGGATAGATAAAATTTAACATTTTTTTCCCTTCTTTGTTCTTGGGTAATTTAATACTTGATGAGCAGGTCTTCGGCCAATAAACATAGCTGCTTTTTCATGTTTTGAAGTCAATTTATGGTTGCCGTTATACGGCCTTTTAGTGGTGTTTGTTTCATTTACTAATAGAATCTCGGAATGGTTTTTGATATCTTCGCCTTGCATTAACCGCCGAATGTATTTTTTGGTTAAATTTATTACCCCATCTCCGATTTTTATTACTTTCATCTGTGTTGGAAAGGTTTGAAATGCTAGTATGATATATTGGTACAAATCTGCTAAATTTGTAATTTCACGACTGTATACGAATACATCGTCGAAAAATACTGCCACTCCAGTCAATCTTTTGCCTGGATCAATTCCAATTGTCATTGTATGAAAATTTTGTAGATTTTTTAAATAGACGAAAGTTCTCAACAAAATTTGATCAGGATTATCATGTGAGTTAACTTCTAATACTGTAATTGAAGAATACCAAAAAGGGGAGATCTTTTCAACATCATCTGAAGTCGTTATTAACACGCGCCAATTGCGGTGAAAACGAGATAAATCATCCAAAGCAATAAATGGAATATCTTCTGCCCGGAATTTACGCGTAATCTGATAAAATAATCGAGCATCATGCATATATATACATATTTCGGGTATTTTTTTCAAGTTCTCACCTATAACAATAACTTTATCTAAAAATTCATTGCTATATATAGTATATTGAAGCGCGAAGTAATAAAAAATGGGATCAGAGCAAATAAACATACCTTTTTCATTTGAACAATTGGCTAGCTTTCTCTTAAAATCACCTTATATTACTATGGTATGGGGAGATGTTGGTGTTGGAAAAAGCACGTTCGCCCTACAGATTGCAAAAATAGTCGTAAAATCTCATAAAAAAAAAGTATTTTATTTAAACACCAAAGAAACTTCCAATTTTTCTATTATCTCCCGGATTTTCGAAATTCCGATATCAGAGTCTTCAACTTCACAAGGTGATGAAATACCCTTCTTCTGCTTTCAAAAAAACACGGTTCAGCAGCAGTTTGAATGTATTTCTCAATGGCTCTTACAAATTCAGCAGCATTTTCGCCTTTTTAATGAAATTTCTATAGGATTAATTATCGTGGATGAAATTTTCAGCAATTACTTGATCGAGCTGCGAAAAGAGCAGACAAATGAAAAACTCAATCGAAAAATGGCGCTAATTTTGGCAACTCTAAGGCAATTGGCAGCAAAGTTCAATATTCCAATTCTTTTAATCAATACATTTAGCATCAAAGAGCATCCTGAAACTAAGCAACTTGTCGCCACTCCTCATGGAGGAAAGATTCTAAATTTCTGGGTCGATGCGGAACTTAAAGTGACGCGCTCGTCTCTTTTACAAGTAATAAATTTCAAAGTAATAAAAGCCCCGTTTTCTACCTTTGTTCCTTTAAATTGGAAATGGAAGTTGAGCGAAACAGGTTTCATCTAAGTTAAGTGGATTTTTGGGCTAACTTGATCAAAATCGCTTTCAACGACTCGATGTCAATGTTAGACTTAATTGCATGAGCTTCAACATGTGTTCTAGCGAAATTAAAACCTTGTGATTTAATAGCGTCTTCAATTTCTTTCATACTCGAAACAGATATTTGTAATTTATCACAAATTTTATGAACATCATAATATCCCAATGGAAATGAGATTTCTTCCGATATTCGTTGCAGAGTTCTTTCAATGCGTGCTTTAGATGGAATAACTTCTTTTGGTACTTCTAAATTAATTTCATTTAACTCTTGTACGAATTTATCTTCGTGAATTTCACCGATCCAAAGTGGTCCGCCAAAATCCAATTTAGATCCGCAATTTGGGCATTGATGTGGAACATTAAGTATATTTAAATCCGTTGTTCCCCGCCAATCACATTTCGCACACCATAAAATATAACCAGTGTTTTGGATATTTGTCCGAATCGCCTCTTCTCCTTTAATAATTTGAACAAACACCCGAATATAATGGTCAAAACTCACTGAAAGCATGGGTTTAATCGCTCTCATCAGAGGATGGGCGTGTTTCGCAATGTAATATAATAAAACACGAAGTCCAACTTCTTTAGAAAAGGTTGAACGGAGGGGAAAAACATTATATTTTCTGATACATGCATTTTTTCGAACTCCAAATAATACGGGAGTATCAGTAGCGGTTATCGCCAACAATCCTTCTTTTTTTATTGCGTGCAGTGCAGGAGAAATAAAAATATTTGGCGTTCCAAAGGGATCAATATCTATGATATCAAAAAATTCTCGTTTTACCTTAGAATTGGTCATTAGATGAAGGCAATCATCATTTGTTAAATAAATGGATTCGGATAGATGATTCAATTCCATATTTTTCCGAATTAAGTGTATTGCCAATGGATTAAGATCATTTGCCGTGATACTGAAAGGTTTATCGAGAAATTTTGCCAATCTTAAGGTTCTAATTCCTGATGCTGCCATTGAATCCAAAATATGGAATGATTCCTCTGAATTTTTTTGCTGTTTGGAATTTTGGAATGCGCGATAGGCAAGAAGTGTTAATGAACGATTAATTTCTTGAATAGGATTATAAAATACGGGCATACTTTTTAACAATGCTTTGCCTCCCGTTGAAAATTCGGCTGGAGAATAGGTATAAAACTTAATTTCACCCTCTTCTGCAATAGATAATTTTGCATCTATTCCCTCGAAACGCATTCCCATAAAATTTAGAATTCATCCCGATTTTAAATCATTATCTATTAAATATGTGGGAAATTGGATGGGAAGCAAAAAAAATCCTTGGTTAAGTAAGCAAAAATCAGATCCTTATTATAAGCGAAGTAAGAATGAACATCATAGGGCGCGTTCATATTATAAACTTCAAGAAATCGATCGAAAATATCATATCTTGTCTGTTAATGGGCGATTTCCAAAAAAAATATTGGATTTGGGAGCAGCACCCGGTGCTTGGATAGAATATACCTCGAATCAGTATCAATCTTTGCCTGAGAAACAACAATCCAAGAAGTTTCAAATTGTGGGAATTGACTTAACTTCTATTCGACCATTTTCTGAATTACCAAATATTAAATGTTTCCGAATGGATATTTTCAAGCCAGAATGTGAAGCGTTTATACAAGAATCTTCACCTTGGGATGTGATTCTTTCTGATTTAGCCCCCAAAACCGCAGGAGATTTTCGGGATGTCGCAATTCAAGAATCAATGGTACAAAAAGTGCTCTATTTTACCCGTTATCTGAAGATCGGAGGAAATATAGTAGTAAAAATATTTCAGAGTGATCAATCAAATGTTATTTTCGAGAAGTGGAAACCCGCTTTTCGATTATTTAAACGAATGAAGCCCTCCGCATCCAGACCAAAAAGTCGAGAGTTATATTTTATCGGAAAAAGTTATATTGGTTTGTAAAAAAGCCATTAAATTACTTTGAAATTTTATCTGCTGGTTTCACTTTTTTTGAATCAAAAATTTGATGAAATGGATTACCCATATAGGGTTCTCCATCAATGGAACATAACAGCCAGTCAGTTAAATATGGGCACTTTTTGGGATTATATTGCTTTTGACCTTCATTACATTTCTTTGTGTAGGGACAGATAAAACAAGGTAAATCATTTAAGGTATCCCAAACGAGTTTTCCTGTCTTAGTTTGTTTTTTCGGGGTAATTCCAAAATCATCAATTTTGGTAATTTGATTAACCCAACGAGATTGGTACATGACTAAATTGGTCCGAATTTTAGGTGGATCTTTCGCTAGCAGTCGTTTGATGGATTTTTCTAATTCTTCAAGGGAAATTTTCAATTTTTCTTGGAGTTCATCCATCACTAACGAATAATTAGGTGCATTGGTTAAAGTCATCAAAATTTGCTTATCAGTTGCAATATAATTAGTTTTTTTGGTTGGAGCTTTTTTAGGGGTTTTAGGTGGTTTTTCAGCCGAAACTTTTTTTGCTACTTTTGTTTTTTTTGAAGAATTTACTTTTTTTTTAGAAACTTTTTTTTTTGTGGTAGTTTTTTTAGATTTCTTAGCAGTTGAAGCTTTTTTCTTTTTAGAAGCTTTTGTTGTTTTCTTTTTAGCCACCATATTTTTTAAATAAATATTCCAAAACTAAAAAAATTTTTTATTGTGTATTTTAATAAATCATTGATAAAGAATTCGGAATTAATCACATGAATCTTGTAAAAAATCCACAACTCAACCCTCAAGAAGTTAAGGAATTGTTGAGTTCTGATATCGGAGAAATCCTTACCAACAAAGAAGTTCAAATCTTAGAGCATAAATATAGTTCACAAGATTACAACCCGAGTCGTGTTTCTCTTCAGTTTGCGCGAGTTAAACAAAAAACAAAAGCAATTCAACCGTTGTTACTGCAAAAGATTGTCTCTGAGAAGAACCGATGGTGGTTTTTAACGGGTTTGGATTTTTTGGATTCAATATTTGCCAGTTCTTATAATCTTAAACCTGGATTAGCTTCGAATTCTTTAATAATGGTTTATGGAAAAGCACGCTCTGGTAAAACTCAAATCTGTCAGACAATCCCCGTCAAGTATTACCGGAATTTCTTTTCCCAGACCAAAAAGTCTCATAAATTTGTGCTATACATAGATACCGAAGGAACATTTCGCCCTAACCGTATTAAGGAAATTGCACAGTTTTCTAAACTGGATGGAGAGCAAATTTTAAATCAAATAATCTCCGTCACTGCCCAAAATTATTCCCAATTCAACATGTTTCTTAAAAAAGTGGAAGATATTTTCAAAACTCACCCAATTCGGTTATTATTGATTGATTCCTTCACTCGAATTTATCGATTGGCCATGGCAGAATCTCCGCAAGATACTCCCTTAATTATTTCCAATATGGCGCAAAATCTCAGGAAAATTCGAAATTGGGCTCAAAAATATAATCTTTTTGTATGTTTAACTTCTCAAGTTTCAAGTCGTCTTGATGAAGGGCATTTTTTCGAAGTTTCCCCCATTTTAGCCACCACTTTAAACCGCTATATAAAATCTTGGATTATGCTTGGAATTAATGATTCTGAAAATGAAATAAGAGGGATTTCTGGACTTCGCTATGCTCATGTCATCAACAGCGATTGTCAACCCGAATCCATTGTAAAATTTTTGATCACAGCTCGTGGATTGGAAAATTACTATGAGTAGCGTACAAATCAACTGCTTTTTTTTCGGTCCAATTCAAATTGTTTGTTCAAAAAGGCTTAAATTTAATTTTTAGTTTTTAAAAGTTGATGAGCGATAATCTGCAATTACAAGTAGGTAAAAAAATTCCTTGGATTTTTGGGTCGAAAATGCGAATTCCAAAGGTAAATTATCCAATGTATCAAGATTCTAAAATGAATTTACCCACTCCTGGAAGAAGCTTTATTTTATTAGTTATATACTTAGTATTGTTTTGGTTAATGATGGGTGGAATTTATATTTCAATTCGTAATCCAATTCCATTGGGATCATCGGGCCAAAATAATGTTTTATGGCTTTATCCGTCAACCAGCGAGGCATTTATTATTGAATCTGTCGTGGCTGCAACTTTAATGTTTATTGGGGGCGCAGGTTTCTTAATGCTGTATAACTCCACCAAACATGCATATAATTACAGTTATAGCATCAAGTTATTAATTATCGCAATTGCGGCGATAGCTTTGAGTTTTGGATTACTTCAATATATGATCGCTGTGAAATCAGGGGATTTACAACAGTAAAAGTAAAAATAATTTCAACGAAAAAAATTTTCTTATATTTTGAATTTTTTTTCTATTCAACTCGTATTATATTGTATTCTCCAAAATCTACTAAAACCCGATGCAATCCTCGGAACTTTTTATCAAACTCTTTATCCCGTGAATCAATTCGCAGTTTACCTTGTGGCAAGGTGGAAACTTTGAATTTTGTTGCAATTATCTGTACGTTTTTCAAGCCGATTTGTTCCAATACCTTAGGGCTTAACTGCAGATTTCCCCGACCAAAAACAAAACCTTGTGCTCCAATTGGCGTAACTACCAACTTTACATTTCGATCTTTGGTTTGAGCAATTAATTCTTCCTCGTTTAAATCTTTAGCCACAATTTTTTGGCGATAGTATAAATCAACTCCCAACAAGGTTTTCGGTTGTTTTATTTTTTGTGCAATGGCTCGGGTGGTGGTGCCAGGTCCCAATAAATAGTACCAATCGGGATAAGTATTTTCCCACTCCATTAAAATCCACTCTGCTATTGAAGCTTGGTTGGCAAATTCTTCTTCAGTGTGCGGACTGGCCATTTTAGAAGGTTGCGAAAGGGTGGGGGAATATGGAACTTTCAAATAGCCGTATAGTCGAGATACCACACGATTATGGCGGAATTCTTCTTCATCAATATCCAAAACTTCGGCTTCTCGCAGGGGTATTTCATTATTCAAGTATTTTAACACTAATTCTGCAGCTTTTTCAGGATTGACCGCAAACACAGAAGAATGAATTTTAACCCCCCCGGGTATTCCCAAACAAGGAATTTCTAAGTCCACACTCTTACATATATCCCGTGCGGTTCCATCTCCTCCGATGAAAACCAGCAGATCTACCGGAATCACTTTCATCAATTGAGCCGCCCAAACGGTATGCTGTGCGGTAGTCTGAAAAAGTTTAGTATTTTGTATTCGAGAATCTTGCAAATATTCATAAGAGAAGGGAAAATTTTTCAGAATCTGTTCGCCCATGATGCCTTGAACGGTAATAAAATGGATTTTTTCTTGAATTGGTTCTAGATGTTCCAAAAATTCTTTTGCTCGTTGCGGGGATTGAATCTGCGCATGATGAAGTAGAGCCTGCTTAATTACTTCTTCACCATCAGAACCTTTCATTCCAATTTTGCCACCCAATCCTGCGATGGGGTTCAGAATAAAACCTATTTTTTTCTTGCTAAACACTGTTTGTTTCATTTCCTTTTTTCCGAAAATTCAAATCAATGCAATGCATACTTTTATTTGAAAATTATGGCCATTGTTCCATTTTGGGTAGATTTTCCCCCATTCCGTCCCTTGTTTAAAGAAATTTGTCAGAAGTTTGGATTCGAAATGGAACTTGAAATAGAAGCACGCAATTTTTTATATCATTATCTTCACCATTCTGATCCACAGGGGTTAGTTGAAGAAATTACCCATTCTGCGAATAGAAAAATAATTTGTTTTATTGGAGCAGGACCGAATTTGGTTTCACATATTCAGAAAATACGGCAAATGTGGAACGCTCAGCGGGATCGATTCTATCTTGTGGCAGCTGATGGGAGTGCGAATGCCCTTATAAGAATTGATCTTTATCCAGATCTCGTCATTTCTGATTTTGATGGTTTATCTGTGCAGCAAATGCAATTTTTGCTACAAAAAGGGGCAATTCTATGTTTACTGGCCCATGGAGATAATTATACCCATATTGAAGGTTATCAATCTTTATTATCATCCGATTTACGTGTGATTGGAACAACACAAGCTCCCGCGATGTATCCAATCATCAATCCTGGTGGTTTTACAGATGGAGATCGAGGGTTATTTCTAATGCATCACCTTCTTCAATTGGATCAGCCTTTTTTTCTCTTTGGCTATGCATTCGAAGGGCCGATCGGGGCCTATTCTAAACCTAATTTCGATCAAGATATGCCGCTAACTCCTTTTAAAAATAAAAAATTGCAAGTTTGTGAACATCTCCTTCACCTTCTTTCCAGCCGTTGGCACCGACAAATTCTTTTTTTCGATGAAGATGAAGTAGAACAAAAGATACGCTGGCTCATATTTTCTTCATGAACCCACAGCTTTTTTTGATTTCGCCTCCTATTTTTATATAACGGTGGAACTATGGTTGAACCAGAAGAAGATACCTCCAGTTGGAAATCATTGAAAAAAATGATTAAAAAAAGCGTTACAGAGGTAAAGAAAAAAATTAAAGAGTATTCACAAGAAGGAGAACCTGGTTTTAAAAAAATATCACCTCTTTATGGGCAAAAACGGAAAATTATTTCCGAACCTGCACCTCCAAAAGAATATAATTGTCCCTTTTGTCATTCTCCCCTATCCGATGAATTGATAAATATTTTAAAGGAGCACAAATCTATCATTTGTGAACGCTGTGGAAGTAACCTTCAATTATCCGATTTTTAATCGGAAAAAAAGCAATTGGTTTTTATGGAAGATTACTTTGTTTCTTGCATAAGGAGATTGCCTCCTTTTAGATGATCTCTCCTTTAAAAATAATTAAAAGTTGATTACTATGAGCAAAGATAAAACTTTTGGACTGATAATTTTGCTATTAGGCTTCTTGATGATTATATTCTATATCATCTGGGCGCCAATGTCTCTTATTTACGATATGTCAAATGGCCAAAGCCTCTCAGGATTAAGTGGTCTTTATGACATCGGCTTTTTCAGCTGGAAATGGGCTTTAGTTATTCCGATGACTATTATGGTATTACTCATTGGAGCCTTAGCCGCTTGGATTGGATATAGCATGATTTCTACTCCACCCCCAGTTCCTTTAGAAGAACTTGAAGAGGAATTAGAAGCTGAAGAAGCTGCTAACGCTGAATCTGCAGAAAATGAAGAAGAATCCTCAAACGAATAAACTAAAATTCTAATATTGTAATTGAAGTTTTTTTTTAATAAATTCCCAATATCTATTTTTTTTCAATTTTTCAAAATGAAGGAAAATGCAGAAACATATTTACGGGCAAATTTGGGGCATTCTTCAGCTCGGTTTTTGGTTGATTATGATTCCATGGATCTTGATTGCGATTCCAGGAGATCTTTGGGTAGATATGGTCATCAAGATGAATCCAGAGCGGGTTCCAGAAGGTGTTCAAGAATTTTTTCAATCCCAATGGGTTGATTGGCGAACCGGTTTAGTAATACTTGGGATTTTTTATATGCTCTTAGTAAGTATTGCTTTGATTTGGGTAGGTTGGCATAAACTTCATCCAATTTCAATGTCTTCAGATATTCCGCCTGAAAAAATTGCGATGGATCGATTTCATGCCGTTCAAAGTTTTTCAAAAGAGGCATACTTAAAACAGCTTAGGGAAAAAGCCCATATCTATCGCATGGAAGGCAAACACGGGTTATTTAAAGAGCGAAAGCGCAATAAAAAGTCAAAAAAATATTAATAGCTAGTAAAATTTACTTTTTTGGTTAAATTTCCAGTTACTTCTCTGCGTTATTTGAATTAGAGGTATTAGGGGAATTATATCTGTTTGGATTAAATAAACGCGTAATATCTTCCTCGTCAAAGGTACCAGTATATGTTTCTTCTAAGATCACCCATTCACTGGCTGAAGGATTGATGATAGTGTGCTTTGATCCCAATGGAATGTGAAATTCTTGCTTGGGAGATGTTTGAAGATATACCTTCGAGCCTACAATGATTATCGGGTGCCCTTGTTGAATTTTCCAGTGTTCTTCTCGAAGTTGATGTGTCTGTAGACTAATTCCCAGACCGGGTTGCAAGAAAATGAGATTGAAACTGGGATATGTGAACTTAATGGAATACCATTTTGCTAAGATATCAGTGTATCCTGTTGGAACGGAAAATTGGGAAAGAATTTTGGAAGGATCAATTGTTTCATGGGGTTTGTTTTCCAATAAATAGGGATTATAAAGAATTTTAAAAATTTTTCCCAATTCTTCTTTTCTTTCTTTTTTTCCTTCTCCTTTTTCATATCCACTAATTTTTACTTCCACTTCGATTGTCACTGAGGTGAGATTCATGATCATAAAAGCCGCTTTGGGTGGAACTAGGAGCATATACCCATCTGAAACTCGAAGACCCATATGATTAATGGGGGCGATTACATCTTCGATAATGGCTAAAATTCCACCTAAATTTTCCCAAGCGGGAGAATCTACCAAATGAATGTAAAGTTTAGTGTTTTGATCCCCATTTTGCCAAAGATTTGTTCCACGTCCAGAAGAAAGAGTCCAATATACCATATTATATTCCTTTATTTACTAAAATTTATATTTTTGTTAACTTTTTTGAACACGATAGCATGTTAACACCCACAACCACCTCAATAATCGGTTTATTATATCTAATTTTCCGTCTCTGGCTTGATGAGATCAAGTTAGCAAAAGAACTCGATTTTCGCAGGCGATACTTGAGCCGATTTGCCAATTATTTCTTCGCAATCGCTTTGATCTATAATTTGCAGAATATGGTGTTCAATATGATCGTAATTACTTCAATGCCGGCTATTTGGGTTGCTTTTCTTCGGTGGGATATTCGCTTCTATAAACGCTTCAAAAAAGGGATTCCCGTTTCATCGATTCCTCTTGAAACAAAAGCTCAGCGTGTATGGATGATTATTGAGCGTCTAACCCTACATCCTCCCATGTTAGCCTTTGGAACCATCCCATTTTTCACGGGTTTACGGAAATTTGCATTAGGAAGTGCAAGTTCAAGTGATTTAGGCGGGCAGATATTAACCATCTTCTATGCAATGATTCTATTTTTCAGTGCCTTCTTCTTCATGGATGTACGTTGGTACAAACGTCACCGGTGGCCGACGGGTAAAATAATCTTATATGCTTTGATAGGGTCTTGTATTTTGATCTTTCCTTTCATTCTGATTCCCACATTTATTGAAATATTATAAATTGAATAAAATGAAATAAAAATACCAAAAATTAATAATTTGAACAAAATTCAATAGAAAAGTAAAAAAAAAGATTATTTTAAGGGAACAAATTGGCTTGAACGGGTAGCTCCGACACCCGGATTACCATGACTTACTTTTTTATTTGTAGGGGAGTACTCGCCTAAATAATGTCCAATGTGTTCTGGAGTAATTTTTACCGGAATGAACTCTAATCCGTTATGTACCGCAATGGTTAATCCAATAAATTCTGGGAAAATAATCATGTCACGATTATGGGTGCGAACCACCATATCTCGACCATTCTTAGCAGCTTTTTTCGCCTTTTTTAATTTTCTCAAGAATTTCTTCTGTCTTCGAGGCATACCCCGCTTCAAACTGCGTCGCTGTCGGGAAGGAAGTAATTCCATAAACTGTTTCATGGACATACGCCGTAATTCATCCAGGTTTTTTCCCCGATATAAGAATTTATGTTTAGTTTCAGACATCAAGAATCACATAATAATATCATACTTGCTATAACCATCTCAATGGGGCATAAATTAATAATTTTTTGATTTTGGAAGTGAATCTTAATTTTAGTGCTATTTTTGCATTCTTTTTCTCTTTATCTTTCGAATTGTCAACACAGATACTATGCCAGATGTGGCCAATAATCCCGCAATCGGGAAAACATCAATTTTTTTATTATGCTCCTCCATGTAATCTTGTAAATTAATATCAGTTAGTGAAATTAAAGTCTTGAAATTCCCAAAATTACTCTCAGACTTAACCAAAATTCCAGATTCAAGATCATAGTAATCCAAAGTCGTTTCTTCATCATAAACCCATTCTCGAATAATACATTGAAATTCTGTTCCAAGAAAAGTGATATTCTGCTTTTCATAGTTTTTATTTTCCCACTCTTGAAAAATCTCTGGGTCAACCCACATAAAGCCGGCACTTTTATTAGTGATTATTGCCGTAAGTTCTCCTACTAAATCATATTCTTCATAATCTATCCAAACGGTATTATTCTTGATTTCTTTATATGTAATTTTAATATAACTTGTGGTGGATTTAGAATTTCCCAACTCCCACCAAAAAATATCTCCTTGAGAAACTTCCAATCCGTATCCGTATGAAAATAAGGTGCAAGCCAGCATAATAATGATCAAAAAACCACCACAAATAGTTGGTTTTTTAATGTGAAATCTCATACTCAATAATTTGTTTTTTTAATTTATTTATTTATCTGATGATGAAATGTTGGGTCGGTAGGTCGGTGTGTGGGGAAATATAAGAAATAAAAGAATATGAAATGAAAAAAGGAAAAACACCATCGATCGAGGGAATATGATTGAATTTATTGGATTACTACTTTACTACACGTTTTTAGGAAGGTTTCGTCAAACTCTGCACCCAATCCAGGACCGTCGGGAAGAATTACTGTCCCATTTTGATCAATTTTGTATTGTATGCCTCCAATAATGGGATCGTCTTTTAATATTAAAGCTGAATCTAAATCCACAAATTCTATATTTGGAAATGCAGAAGTGAAATGAGCAGCAGCAGTCAAACCTAAGCGAGTTTCATCAAAACACCCTATCATACAGCGAATACCTGCAGATTGTGCAATAGTATTAATTTTCATCGCCGTAGAAATACCCCCGGATTTCATTAACTTGATATTTAGGTAATCACATGCTTCCATGTCAATCAGACGTAAAGCATCATGATGATCAAATACTGATTCATCAGCACAAATTGGGATGGAAGATCCTTGTCTTAATTGCCGCATCCCTTTAAAATCCCACGTTGCAAGAGGTTGTTCAGAAAATAATATATTTAAAGGTTCAATTCGTTTCAATATTACTTTAGCTTGAGCCAAATCCCATCCTTGATTGCTATCTATCTTAATTTCAATATTTTCTCCAATTGCTTTGCGAACAGCGGCAATATGTTTAACATCTTCAAATTTTGGACGACCTACCTTTAATTTTAACGATTCAAAACCGTCATCTACGATTTGCTGAGCAAGTTCAACAGTTTGTTGAACCGTTTCTTGAATTCCCACGGTTAAATCTGTGTGTAAAACCCGTTTTTCACCACCTAAAAGACTATAAACTGGAATATTTTGTACTTTTCCTAAAATATCATAAAGTGCCATATCAAATGCTGCCCGAATAGAAGAATTATAAATAAGGGAATGGTTGATTTCATTCATTCGAACTTCTACTTCCAGAGGATTTTTACCTATTAATTGTCGCGCATAATACTTTGCAGCTTCAAAATCGGTTTCTTGGAAAGTCCCCAATATATAGGGATCAGAACTCGCTTCTCCAGTTCCAAAAATATCGGAATTAGTCAGAATTTTGATCACAACAGAACTTGCATCTTTATAATTCCCTAATGAAATGTTGAATGGGATTGAATAGTTTATATTAACTTTATATAGTTCAACAGCCCTAATTTTTAAATTTTCCATAGATATTAGCAATATTCGATGTAAATAAAAATTTGCTATATTGAGAGTATTTAATAATTTCTAAAATCTAAGTTTATTGTTTTTTCTTCAAAATTTATGCCGATGTTCTTGTGATCATCCTAAATTTAAACGATTTTCCTTTTTCTATATGAGAATCTTTTCTTTTTAGAAATGAAACTTTCTTAAAGCAAAAGCATCTTAAATGGGAAAATTGGAGAAAATTCGCTTAATCATTCTATAAAAAGATGTCGATTTTCCAATCTGTTGGGCTGCATGCCGACAGAATCGAAAATTTATTTAATGATCGACATTTTTTAATCCTAATAAGTTGTGTTAAGGATTGATCGGGATTGACTTTTGTTAATCATCAAGATCTTCTTTTGCACAACTCGCATTTCAAGCGCCGAGGAATGCAAAAACTCGGGCGTGAGTATGCCCCAAATCTGATATAATCAGAATTTGGGCACCATATTCACTTTGATCACAATCGTAAATGATATTTCACGATTTTGGTTAATGGAATTAGTCAAAATCTTTAAATCACAATAAAGGAACGAATCTATATGCCTAACTGGAAAATAAGTGTTCAAGGCTTGGACCCGGATCGGACAGCAATAGCGGTGGGTCGAGAACTGGATGTTTCTCCTAAAAATACCCGCGAAGTATGTAATACAATTAAAGGGATGAAACTTGAAACCGCAAAAAGTTATTTAGAAGATGTTATTTTGATGAAAAAACCGGTTCCCTTCAAACGTTATAACAAAAAAGTAGGCCATCGACATGGTCTGAAAAGATTTAAATTTGCATCCGGTCGTTTCCCTGAAAAATCCGCTCGAATGGTTTACGAAGTACTCATGAATGCCGAATCTAATGCAGAATATAAAGGATTAGATCCTGAACGATTAAAAATTACTCATTCTGCAGTCATGCGAGGACGAAAAATCAAAAAATATATTGAACGCGCCCACGGAAGAAGTACTCCGTATTTTAGAGTGTTAACTCATATTGAAATCGTTTTAACTGAAATATAGAGTGAAAATTATGCCAGTCAAAAAACATTTTGTTAATCGAGGACTTCAAAATACTTTAATTGAAGAATATTTAGCGTCTGAACTTGATAATTCAGGATATGCCGGATGTTCGCTTCAAAAAACACCCATGGGGACTCGAATTACGATAAGAACCTCTAGACCAGGAATTGTAATCGGACGACGAGGTGCTAAAGTCAAAGAATTGACCGATTCAGTCAAAGAAAAATTCGATATCAATGTTCCAACTATTGATGTCGAAACTGTGGAAAACCCTGAATTGAATGCTCAAATTCAAGCAGAACGTATTGCATATGCAATTCAAAAAGGTCAAAATTATCGACGTGCCACCTACAGCATAATTCGACGCATCATGCGTTCTGGTGCACGGGGGATAGAAGTTCATATCAGTGGAAAAGTGACTTCTCAACGTGCACGCCAACAAGTATTTCGTGCTGGAGTAATTTCTAAATGTGGATTTCCTGCTGAAGTAGGTGTTTCACGTGGTGTTTGTCATTTAACCTTAAAATCAGGTGTCTTAGGAATTCGAGTGAAAATTATGCCGGAATCTTATCAACTTCCTGACGAAGTAAAAATTTTAGAAGGAATTTTTGATCGTGAAACTGAAGAAAAGAAACCCGATGAAGGTGTGGATCCTTTCTATCAAGATGAACTTCCTGAAGAGCCAGAAGAACCCGAAGATATTTTTGAGGATACCAGCGATGCGGAGGAAAAATCTGTAACTGTCAGCGAAGATATAGAAGTAGTTGATGAAGAAGAGGATTTAATTGACGATATTGTTGAAGAAGAGGACGAGATCCCAGATATCGATGTAGATCTTGATTTGTAAAATAGGTGATTTTAATGAAAGTAAAGATCAAAGATATTCGGAACATGAGTTCAATTGAACGTGAAAAGAAGCTTGAAAACCTTCGTAAAGAATTGTTTAAGGTTCGTAGTTCGAATGCAATGGGTGGAACGATGCAAGATCCATCGAAAATTCGAGAATTAAAACGCTCAATTGCTAGAATACTGACTGTTATTAATGAAAAACATGAGAAATAATCCTGAATGGTTTATCTATTTAGACATGATTGGTGTTGATTTGGATGCAAAACATAAAACAAACCCTACGTGGACAACCTTTAAACCCATTGGAAAGTGCGTGGATGAGACAAAATATACTCTCATTATGGAACAGCACCAGCACACCAAAATTTTTATCAAAAAAGAATATATCTTTCGGGTCTGGCTTCCCCAAGATGATAGTTCATCTATTCAACTGGAATTTGATGGCAGCAAGATTGTTGGACGACCAGAACAACGAATTAAACTAATACGAAAAAAATTACATAAAAAATATCATTAAAAAGTGGAGAGAATTAGAATTGACAGAAACACACAATATCGGGATCCCAGATATCAAGGAACCCTCTCGTGTATGTGAAGATCCCCATTGCCCATTTCATGGTAATTTAAGTTTACGTGGAAGAATATTAATCGGGAATGTGGTATCAACGAAAATGCATGGCACAATTGTAATTCAGCGTGATTATAATTATTATGTGCCTAAATATCAGCGGTATGAACGACGACGTTCAAAAATTGCAGCCCATCTTCCCCCATGCATTGATGTTGAAGAAGGGGATTTGGTTCGCATTGCTCAATGCCGAAAAATTGCAAAAACCGTAGATTTCGTAGTTATTGAAAAAATAACCAAGGAGGAATAGACAAATGGGTGGACGACGATCAGGACCAAAGACATCTTCTGTATTTAGAACAAAAATTACTCGTGGTATTTCCACTGAAACTGTCTTAAAGATTACAGACAATAGCGGGGCAAAACTCGCAAAAGTTATTGCTGTAATTGGAAGAAAAACTCGCTTAAACCGATATCCAAATGCTTGTGTGGGGGATATGGTAATTGTGAGTATTAAAAAAGGTAATCCCGATCTTAGAAAAAAAGTTTTGAAAGCAGTAATTGTTCGTCAAAGACAAACAATTCACCGAGTTGATGGGACCCGTATTCAATTTGAAGATAATGCTGCTGTTTTAGTAACAGATGATGGAGATCCAAAAGGAAGCTCAATTAGTGGACCAATTGCACGGGAATCCGCAGACTTATGGCCACGTATCAGCAATGTTGCAAGTCTTATTATCTAAAAGTAGGTAGAAAAAAATGGTAAGAGTAAGAAGTAAAAAACCTTCAAAACAACGAAACGCACTCCGAAATATAAAAAATCACCAAGTAAGCAAACTTTTTACCGTTGGCTTAGATGAAAATCTTCAAGCCGAATATGGTATAAAACGCTTGCCTGTACGAAAGAATGATTCGGTCCGCATAATTTCAGGACAATTTGAAGGAATTGAAGGAAAAGTATTAGATATCTTTAAAAAATCACGTAAAGTTACGATTGAAGAAGCCACCCTCCAAAAAAGAGATAGCTCGAATTATTTTGTTCCTATTCCAATTTCAAAAATTGTGTTAACAAAGTTTGGAGAGAAAAAAATGGATCCATGGCGTGAAAAAATGATCGATCGTAAAGAAAAACTTGAAATCGCTGAGTCAATATCTCCGAAAAAAGCGAAATCCAAAAAAGGAGGTAAATAAATATGGGTAGTAAAGGAAACAAACGATATTTGAAAAGATTGGCTTCACCAGGTTATTTACAAATCCAACGTAAAAATCGTAAAGCGGGAAAATTCTTCTTGAAGGCACGACCTGGACCACATCCTTTAAGATTTAGTTTGCCATTAGGGCATATATTTCGTGATCTATTGAAACTTACTAATAATGTTAAAGAAACGAAATTTATCTTAAACAAACGGCAAGTCTTTATTGATGGAGTTCCCCGTAATGATATTCGATATCCCGTAGGATTGATGGATGTAGTGGAGTTAAAGGAAATCAATAAAGCTTATCGAGTTTTGCCTTCTCGACATCATGGCTTAATTTTAAGCGAAATTACGAAAGAAGAAGCGAAATTCAAATTATGCAAAATTATGAATATCACAACCATTCGAGGTGGACATTTACAATTTAATTTGCATGATGGTAGAAATATTCGTGTTGAAATCGATAATCCCAAAGAAAAGCCAGCTATCCCCTATAAAACTGGTGGTACTCTCAAAATTTCTCTTCCAGATCAACAAATATTAGATTATTTTCCCTTACAAGAAGGAAATCAATCTCTTATTTATCAAGGAAAAAACATCGGTATTGCTGGGGAGATTAAAGAATTGACTAAACGATTCGGTGTTAATGCATCTTTGGCAATTATTTCCGGTGAAAATGGAGAAATTAGTACTTCATATGATTATGTTTTTATCATCGGTGATAACAAACCTGCAATCGATTTACCTTTGGAGGAATGATTCTAAATGGCAAATACTGAAAAAGAATTTGAAGCAAAATGGAAAAATCCGATGCAAAAACCTTTCATCAGTAAGGTAGTAGTAAACATTGGAATCGGAAGTGCTGGTGCTGATGAATTAAAGAAAGCACGTCGAGTTCTTATCGATTTAACAGGTAGGAAACCATCAACCACCAAAGCAAAGAAAAACATCAAAGAATGGTCAATTCGAAAGAATCAAGCCATCGGTGCCCGAGTTACTTTGAGAAAGAAAGATGCTGAAGAATTTTTAAAGAAGGCATTAGTTATCTTTGATAATCGGATTTTGCGAAGTGCCTTTGATCAAAAAGGAAATTTCAGCTTTGGGGTAGATGAACATATAAAATTCCCCGGAATAAAATACGACCCTGATTTAGGTATTTTTGGGTTTAATGTCTCGTGCAAGGTTGAAAGACCAGGTCATCGGATAAAATACCGAAAGAAAAATCGACGAAAAGTTGGTGAACATCATTATGTTTCAAAACTTGAAGCCATGTATTTCATGGAGAAATTCCTCAATGTTGAAATCGTAGATGTTATGGAGCAACGATTCTATTAAAAAGAAGGTGTAAAATATGGCAGAAAAAAGAACATTCTCATTAACCAAAAAAGGAAAAGGAGCCAGGGAATGCCGACGATGCGGAACACATCGAGGTTTAATTCGCAGATATGGATTGGATATATGTCGAAGATGTTTCCGTGAAGTTGCTCCAAAGATGGGATTTAAAAAATATTTTTAGAGGGATAAGGTGAAAAAGAAAAAATGTTATTAGATCCTTTAGCAGATGCTTGCAGCATCATAAAAAATGCAGAAACTGTATGTAAAAGTACTGTAGTAATTCGACCTCGATCTAAGATGATTGGCACAGTTCTGCGAATTTTACAGGCAAATGGATATATCGCAGAATATGAATCCATTAATGATGGTCGTGAAGGTAAATTCAAAGTTGAGTTATTGGGACGAATCAATAAAATTGGGGTTATCAAACCAAGAAAACCCATCAAAGCTCGAAATATTGAACAAGCTGAGAAGCAATATCTACCAGCAGTAAATTTTGGGATGTTATTAATTAGCACTAATCAAGGTGTTATATCCCATCAAGAAGCCAAAGAAAAGCATATTGGCGGTAGATTAATTGCTTATGTATATTAAGCTTAATGGAATGATGTCAAATGAAATATGTCGCAGTTGATGAAGAAGTAAAAATTCCTGAAGACGTTTCGGTTAAGGTTGAAGATAAAGTTATCACTTTAGAAGGTAAAAAAGGAAAAGTGATTAAAGACTTATCTCATATGAAGAAAATCGATATTAAATTACTCAATAAAACCATTTATCTTCATATAGATTTTCCTCGTCAAAGTGAAATCGCTAAAATCTACACCGTAAAGAATATAATTGGTAATATGATAAAAGGTGTTCAGGAAGGGTATGAATACCGAATGAAAATTGTATATAGTCATTTTCCCATTACAGTTGATCCTCCAAAAGGAAAATCGGATGAAATTTTAATTAAAAATTTCATTGGTGAACGAGCACCTCGTGTGACAAAAAAGATTGGTGATGTTACAATTAAATCTAATAAAGAAGAAGTAATTGTTTCAGGACCAAATAAAGAGCACGTGGGTCAGACTTGCGCCAATATTCAAAAACTGTGTAAAATCCGCGAAAAAGATAAGCGTATTTTCCAAGATGGGGTGTATGTCTATAAAAAACTCCTGGGTGATGAGGTACTCTGGGAGATTCGATAAAGGAGAGACTTATCATGGCAGAAGATAAATCACGATTAATGCGAATACGAAAAGCGCAAAACAAAAAGCGACCCAGTTTTCGTCGGTTTGCCTCTTGGCGCTATAAAAAACTTGCAAAATCTGGATGGAGAAAGCAGCGAGGAATTGATAATAAAACCCGTCGTAAAACGAAAACGGGAGTGAAATCACCAGAACCTGGCTATAGAGGTCCTAAAGCTGTTCGAGGACTACATCCTTCTGGATATGAAGACGTTCGTGTGACCCAAATTAAAGAACTCGATGAATTAGACCCAAAAATTCATGCAATTAGGATTAATTCTCGATTAGGGGCTAAAAAGCGAATAGATCTTATAGAATATGCTCAAGAAAAAGGATTTCGTATCTTAAATCTCGGTATTTCAAAAGAAGAACTCATGGAATTCGAAGAATTAGACGAAACTGAGGAAGAAGAAACCGAAGAAGAAGAAACCGAAGTGTCTGAAGATGATACTGAAGAGGAAGAAGAATCCAAATAAAGGTGTCTATCATGAATGTTAATGCTCAAAAACGATTAGCTGCTGAAATACTTAAATGTGGTATTCATCGAGTCTATATTCATCCTGAATATATTGAAGATGTATTAATGGCTATTACTCGAGAAGATGTAAAAAATTTGATTAAAAACAAAATTATTACCAAGCGATCCAAAATAGGAATTTCTCGCTATCGGGCTAAGTTAAATAAAGAAAAGAAGCAAAAAGGCCGTTCTCGAGGACTTGGAAGCCGTAAAGGAAATAAGACAGCGCGTTCTCCCAAAAAGCGAAATTGGATTAATCGAATTCGACCATTAAGACGGGAGCTTAAAAAATTACGCGATACAGAGCAGATTGAAGTTTCCACTTATCGCACCCTCTATCTTAAAGCTAAAGGAGGGGCTTTTAATTCTGTGGCGACTTTACATCGCTATATTGACGAACATAAAATGTGGAGAAGTTAAAGATAGGTGAAAAAAATGGCGAAAGGACCAAAATATAGAGTTCCCTTCCGTCGAAGACGAGAAGGAAAAACTAATTATCATCGTAGATTAAAACTGATTCAATCACGTAGAAACCGGTTAGTTGTTCGATGTTCGAATAAACATACTATTGTTCAAGTAGTTGAATCAAAAATAGAAGGAGACCGCATTTTAACTCATGCTCATACTCAACATCTAGTCAAGTTATTTAATTGGAAACATAATACTGGAAATTTACCTTCTGCTTATTTAACTGGTTATCTTTGTGGTTTACAAGCTAAAAAAGCTGGTATATCCGATGCAATTGTTGATGTTGGAATCTTAGTGCATGATAATCGTGTAAAAGCTGCAGTAAAGGGCATTCTAGATGCGGGAATAGAGGTTCCTGTAGGAGAAGATTGGTTTTTCACTGGAATTGAAGATAGAATTAAAGGATTGCACATTGCAGAATATGCTAAGTTGTTGAAGAAGGAAAATTCATCTGAATACAAGAAGAAGTTTTCAGCTGTTTTGAAGAATAAGGGCGATCCTACCAAAATCGATTCTGATTTTGAAAAAACTATGAAAGAAATGGAAAGTAAGGTGTAAAAAAATGTCAGAAAATGAATCTCGTAAAAGAAATCAATCACAACGACGAGGCTCTCGACGTTCAAGACGTCCAGTTCAACGTCGAAATCCTTTAGATGATTGGGAACCTTTAACCCGATTAGGTATGATGGTTAAAGCAGGTCAAATTACTTCCATTGAAGAAATTCTTCGTAATAATTATGTCATTAAAGAAAAGGAAATAATTGAAACATTAATTCCAAACTTAAAAGAAGAAGTTATTGACATAAAAATGGTGCAAAAACAAACCGATGCAGGAGAACAATCTCGTTTTAAATGTTCTGTAGTTGTTGGAAATGAAGATGGTTTTGTGGGTTTGTTTTCTGCTAAAAATAAGGAAGTTGGGCCTGGAATCCGAAAAGCAATTACTAAAGCAAAATTGGGAATTATTCCCGTAAAACGTGGCTGTGGTAGTTGGGAATGCAATTGTGGTGGTAATCACTCTATTCCATTTGAAACCTCTGGAAAAATGGGAAGTGTGAGAGTCACACTGAAACCAGCTCCAAAAGGAACGGGATTAGCTTGTTCAGATACTGCTAAATTAGTATTACGCTTGGCAGGTATCACCGATATCTGGACAGTAACTAAAGGAAATACTAAATCCCGCACAAATATGGCAAAAGCCGTCTTTAATGCATTGGAAAATATGTATAAAGTTATGACGGTTAAAGAGTGGGGGGCTTAACCTAATCTCCTCGAAAATAGGTGAATAAGATGTCAAGTAACGCAAATACTCCTACAAAAACAACAAAGTCAATTTCCTCGAAAAAATCAAAGATTCTTGAAGAAGAAACCTACTGTATCATTCGAATCAGAGGCGCCCATGGAATGAATCGAAAGATTTTACATACCTTACATCTTTTGAATTTACATCGGGTAAACAGCGCTACATTAGTTAAAACAACGCCCTCTGTTCGTGGTATGATTCAAAAAATCAAAGATTATGTAGCTTACGGGCCTATTTCTTCAGATATGATTAAAAAGTTACTCGAGAAACGTGCTTTGCTCGAAGGAAACAAACCTTTAACTGATCATTACGTGCGAACAAATACCGTATATAAATCCATTTCAGATCTCGCAAATGCGATTCACAAAGGAAAAATTACTTTGAAAGAAATTAATGGATTAAAACCAATCTTCCGATTACATCCTCCTATTGGCGGATATCCTGGTTCAATTAAAAAACCAGTTGGCGCTGGTGGAAGTTTAGGAAAAGTTGGAGATAAAATTAATCTCTATCTGCGGAAAATGATCTAATCACAAAAAGGTGAAAACAAGAATGCCAACAAAATTTCAAAGAAAAAGTCGGAAACAACATGGTAATCGAACTCGAGGTTATGGAACCATTGGTGCTCATCGAGCTAAAGGTCAACGTGGTGGAACTGGATTAACTACTGGTAAATTCAAGCATAAATGGTCTTATTATTTAAAGATGAAGAAACTAGGTTTTCCTGGCCCTGATGGTGAAAAGTGGAAAATTGGAAAACGTGGTTTTAAACAACCTCCTCAAGTTCAACGTTTACATCAAGTGAAAGCAATTAACTTGAAAGATGTGGAGGAAAAATTACCACAATGGGTAGAAGCGGGTAAAGTTGAGAAGAAAGGAGATAAATATATCATAGATTTACACGCTTTAAATTACAATAAATTACTCGGAAAGGGAAAGGTTACTAAAAATCTTGAAATTTCTGTTGCACGTGCATCGGAATCTGCCATTGCAAAGATGAAAGAAGCCAATGCTGTGTTAAAATTAACTGCGGAAGCGGATAAAAACTAATATTTCCGTTTACGCTTTTTTTATCTAATCTTTTTGCTTGTTTAAAAATGAAATTTGAAAAAAGAGGTTATTTTTGATTAGCGATTTCCTCTTCAAGATGTTTTAGCATTTCTTTTGCTTCTTCATCTTTAGGTGCCATTTCTAAATATTTTTCTACATGGGCTTTGGCTTCTTTAAAATTCTCTTTCATTGTTTCGGCTCCAGCCATTACAAGATAAATACTACCATAAGAAGGATCTAATTTAAGAATATTTTTGGCAATTTCTAAACTTTTATCGGGATTGTTCATTCCGAGATGAACTTGGGCAATCCGATGAAGTGTTTCTACTTCAGTTTCAGAACCTGAAAATTGAATGGCTTTATAATATGATTTTAAAGCTTCCTCAAATCGTTCTAATTCGAGTAGTGTTTCTCCTATTTCGAAATGGATTAGTGCATTATCGGGAGAAACTTCTAATCCTTTGCGGAAATATTCTATGGCTTTCTCTGGTTGATCTTGCAAATTATAAACAAATCCTAATCCCGCATATCCACTTGCAGAATCGGGAACTAATTCGATAGTTTTTTCATAATACTTAATGGATTCAGAAAATTTACCTAAGTTTGCTGTAATATAACCTGCATCCAATAATAGACCCGGATTTTCAGGCTCTTTTTCTAGTAATGGTATTGTTTTTTTTAGAGCTTGTTCAAATTTCCCGAAGGAAATTAACTCTAAAACTTTTTGATATTCATTTTCATCTGGCATAGTTATTGAAAAAGTTATGCTATTGAAAAAAGTTATGCTTTTTAAAACACAATGTAATATCTAAAATTTCATGAATTTTAAGGAAAAATCGAACAATTTCTTTAAGATAATAACGAATCAAAATCATCTTCGGAAAAATAAAATGGGATATTTATTATATTATCAATTGTGATAAAAAAAACCGATATTGTTTTTCGTACCCTTCAGAGAACTGATTTCGCCCAAGTGAGGGAAATTTCCAAAGATATTTGGGAGGGCGATGACTATGTGCCACATGTCTTTCAGAAATGGATAAAAGACACTGATGCCGCTAATTTTGGGATATTTTTACCTAAAAAATCCGATTCTGAAGAAGAACCTGAGCTTATTGCATTCGGACGTGTGAAATTTTACAGTGATACAATCGCATGGATGGAGGGTGGAAGAGTTAAAAGCGCTTACCAGAAAAAAGGAGTGGGGATTATTCTAACAGAATATGCTATCCAAATTGCTTTAGAACATGGGTGTAATTTAATTCAATATGCAACCTATTCTGATAATGATGGTTCAATTGCTCTAGCTCAAAGATTTGGGTTCATCCAAAAGGATTACTTAGTGTTCTTAGAAGCTGCAATCTCCGAAATAAATTTTGTAAAGATTCCAGAAAATTTTACTTATTCAAAAATTCCTGTCCAAAATATTTATGATTTCATGGTAAATCACTTGGAAGATTCACCAGAAAATATCAATGTGGGATTTTCCTTTTTTCCTAATCGCCCAGAATTCTTCCAGAAATTGGGCTCTCATTACTTGTGGTTAGGATCAAAACATACTATAGTTCGCATAGAGCTTCCCATAACTACTGAAAATCATGAAGGTCCAGAAGAAGAAGGTATTTGGTGCACAATTTATGGAAAATCTGTTGAAGGATTTAATATTCTAGGTGATTTTATCCAGAAGTATTCTCAATTAGAGAAAAAAGCAATTATGAAAGTAGTTCTATTTGTCCCTAAAAAAATTGCAAAATTTTTTCTTTTAAATGGTTTTCATTATGATCTTCATCAAGAAAACAAAGAAACTGGAGAAAAAGAAGGATTAAGGGAAACTGGAGTTCTTCTGTTTGAAAAAAAAGTTGAATAATTTATTTTTTAGGTAAAATGGGGATAAAATCTTCAAAATTAATTTTTGAAATAGTTCGCTTTCCCGCCTCAATTTCTTTTATAATATTTACCACCATGGTATTAATTGGAGTCGGTATTTGCTTTTCACGCCCACGTGCCACAATATAACCATTTAAATAATCAATTTCTGTTTTCTTTCCTCGTTCCAGACTTTGTAAGCTGGATGATTTCAACCTACGATACTTAAATCCAATAATCCTTATCAATAAATGTCGTTTTAAATCTGCAAACCAAGATTTACCTTTCAATAATGAATAAAAATCTAATTTTCCTCCAAAAACTTCCACTCGAATATTTATCGCATCTGCCACAGCTATACTTTCGCGTATAATTTCAATAAAAATTCGTCGGGCAAGCTTTGATGCCAACATTTCACCGAGGTATTGCCCGCATATTGCCCCTAATGAAGTAATGCATGAATTTATTATCAATTTTGAATAGAGAGTTCCATAAATATTTTGAGAAATGTAGCAAGGATTGATTGTCGAAAGAATATCTCTAGCTTGCTCAATTCTAGGATCAATTGTATTATCTAAATTGCCAATTACGAATTCTCCGGGTGAAGTCATTTCTACCACTCCAGGAGAATGCATGGTGGCACCCCATCCTACAATGCAACCAATTACGTGATCTTGTCCCACCATTTTTGCTACAAGATCTTCACAGATGCCATTTTCTAATGTAATAATTGCAGAATTTTCATGCATGAAAGGCTGAACCACTTTTACAGCTTTTTCTAAATCAGTCGCTTTGACGACCATTAAAATTAAATCATATGTTCCAGTTAAAGAAGATAAATCAGGATAGGCAGGGATTTTTACTTGAAAATTCCCATGAGGACTCAAAATTTGAATTCCTTGATTTGTAATTTTTTGGGCCAAATCTTCATGCTTTGTTATTAAATCAATTCTAAGGCTGTGATGTGCCATAAACCCTGCACAAACTCCCCCAATGGCTCCAGCACCTACAACTAAAATTGGGAGGGCTTTATTTTTAGTTAATTCTTCATTCATATTACTATCTCCCTATAAAATTTTGAATAAAATTAATTTTGAGAAATAATTTGCCAATCATCCCATTTTTCGACTCCAAAAGTGCCACGATCCAGCATATATCGACTGGGATCTAAACGATTGGTGAATAATTTTTGAATATCATCAAAATCCTTTCTAATTTGATGATTTGTCAAATCTATAGCGGGATTTACACTATAAAATGCCAATGCAGGAAGAAAAGTGATGGAATTGGCAAAAAGGTTAAAATATTTCTGTTTTTCTAGCAATGTTAAAGAAATTATTGGAATATCATTAATAACCAACAATCCTATTCGAGATGCCAGTTCAATAATTGTTCTATCAAAAACACCTTGATTCGGTCTTATTATGTTATATCCTTTAGTTTTAACTTTGCAGAGCATGTCATGTATTATAAATGGGGGAATAGAATAACCATATTCAGGAAGGTCTAAGGGAAATATTATTCCTTTCAAATTTATTTTCTTGTTATTCAATAAGAAACTTTCAGATGTAACCTCAATTTCGCGGATTCCAATAATATCTTCAATTCGGAAAATTTCACCGAATTCTTCATTTGAACAGATGATTTTAAAGTTATACAAGAAGGGATTGTCAGGAGTCCACAGATCTAAATCTTCACCTTCAATATGGATGAGCGTTTTTGAAAGTCTGCTGTTATTTTTTAGAATTTCAAGCTCTTTTCTAATTTTAATAATGGGAACATAATCTCTACTTATTACTATTCTCAGATCCCCCTTAATATCAAAATCTCTTCGATTTTTAAGGTATAAACTTAGCGTCAGCTCTGCGTTTCGGATTTTTCCATTAACCTCATTAAAATTAAGAAGAGTTTCGATACTTCTTTCTTCCACGATTATGTCTTCTTCAGAAACCATTTTTACCGGTTTGAAAATTCCACCGTAGTTGTTAACATTTGGGAGTGGAGGTGAACGCCTACTCTCGAGAGAATTATCCACACGAACTGCTAAAAAATGTTCATGATTATCAATAAATTCTGAAATATCAACTTCAAAAGGGAGGAATCCCCCAGAAAATGCACCAATTTCCTTTCCATCTACGAAAATTTGGGCAAAATGAGCAATTCCTTCGAATAATATTTTTGTAGGGTGATCTTGACAATGGGAAGGAACACGAAATACCCGCCAGTACCAAGCCACACCGGTATAATCAGTGAAATTTAACGAATTTATGCGATTCCAACAGCTCGGAACAAAAATTCGGGTTTTTTCTTCTAAGTACGGCTGGTTTTCTTTCAACATCCATTGTTGAGATAATCCTAAATTATCTGGATCAGGGCAAAATCTCCATATTCCATGAAAAAAACGTTCCTCAATCAAATGATGATTATCTCTCCTGTTTTGTCGGTAATTCAATTATAACATTACGTGCGCCGCCTTTCTCCATAATCAATTTCTTAAAATCTTCCAAAGGAATATTTGGAAATGGAGAAATAACGTTCCATTCGGCTTCTTGTCCCTTTTTAATTACAACTTCTTGACCATATAATAAGGATAATTTTAGGTCTCCAAAAACCTTAGCAACTTGGCCAAGTGCACCTGGTTCATCGGCAATAATTATACGAATTTTGATAAATGTTTGATTTTCTTCGCTGAAAGGTAATGGAATGATGCGCAATTCATTTTCTTCGGGATTGGAAATGAGCATTATATGAGAATTCTCTTTCAATCCAAGCCCTTTTCTCATGGAACGTGGTATAACAATACGACCGCGAGAATCTATTTTAAGTATTTCTGTTTCTTTCAAGAATATCCCTCTTTATCTCACAAGTTGGTAAAGGTGAGTAAAAATGGGTCAAATTGCCTTAAAAAGCTTGTGTTTTTCATATTATTGCTATTTTCTAAGAGTGAATTTCCCACACTTTTTTGATATGAAAAGAAATTTAGAGTGAATTTTCCACACTTTTTTTAATAATATCTGCCAATATAATAATGAAGAAAAATGGAATATCTGCCAATACAATAATGAAGGAAAAAAGTGAGCATTTATGAGTGAAGATATAAAAAAAGAAATTCGGCAGTTAATTATGATGGTCTCTTCTATACGTAGCCAAGATCAAGATCATTGGGAATCACATACTGAATTTACCAACGAAGTAATTGATTATATTCGAAAAATTGAAAAGAATATGAACGAAGATTGGGGGAAAATTAACAATAGCTTAAATTCGCTCCGAAAGACTGTAGAAGAATCTTTAGATGCTCTTCTTACAGGTATAAAACCTGATAGTATCATTGAAACTTCTAATGCTCTGCAAGATATTCAAAATACCATGGGAAAGAGTATTCAAGCTATTAATTTAGAAAATATCATGCGGGAACTGAAAATGCTTTCTGGTGGTCAAATTTCCCTAAGTGGAGGCAAAAGGAAAAAAGGAATTTCGTCTTCTTATTCTATTGAAGAAGAAGAGGAGGAAGAAGAAGCTGATGACGGTTTAACCAAAGAGGAACGCGACCAAATCATTAGTGTTTATGGCTATGTTCCAGAACATTTAAAGAAAAAACAGAAGAAAAAGGAGAAAAAAGAGCCTCATTTATTGAAGCCCAGCGATTTCTTCGGTTCTTAACTTTTAAAATTCAATCAAAACAAAACTTATCTAAATTTTTTGTTTTTTAACCATTTAAGAACAATTTCCTTCATTCTCTTTTTGTCTGCCTTCTGATTGGTCCACCATTCAAAAGCAATCGCACCTTGATTTACAAGCATTTCTAACCCATTTAATACACGACAACCTTTATTTTGTGCATCTCTTAATAATTTTGTTTCACATGGAGTATAAATCACATCAAATACTGCAGTTTTGGGTTGTATCCATTTACTTAATATTGGGCAACTATCAATATGCGGTGTCATCCCAAGTGGAGTCGTATTTATGATTAAATCTGTATGAGCAAGGCGATTTTTAATTTCCTTTTTTGATTCAAATAATATTCCTGAAATATTATATTGGTCAGTTTTTGAAGCTGCAATATTTTTTCTTATATCGGATAAAAATTGAGATAAATGGGATTTTGATCGATTTACTACGCATATATCATTTGAATAATCTAAAATATGGTAGGCTAAAGCTCGTGCTGCACCTCCCGCTCCAAAAATAGTAATTACTGAATTATTTAATGGGAAATCATGCTCAATAAGACTTTGAATTGCGCCTTCTCCATCGGTATTTCTCCCAATTAATTTCCCATAATCATTTTTAACGGTATTAACTGCTCCAATTTGATTAGCGTAGGCAACTAATTCATCTAAAAGGGGAATAATTGATACTTTATGGGGAATTGTAACATTGAATCCTCGAATGTTGGAAAATCTGAATCCATCGATAACTTGCTGTAAGTGGGCAGGTTGAACATTAAACGGAACATATACCCAATCTAATCCTTGTAATTGAAATAATTCATTATGCATGACAGGAGATAAAACATGTTCAATTGGATGTCCAATGATACCTAAAACTTGTGTAGTTCCGCTGATATTCATTATGAATAATGGAGTGTAATAAAAGCAATAAAGTTTTTATGTTCTTACAGCTTTTATAGCTTGTTCTTCTTTTTATAGAAGTTATAGGAATTAATCATTTGCGCAAATGAGAAAGTTTGCCGAATTATGTTATTATTTTATTGAGTGATTTCAATAGCTAATAGATTGCAACATTCATATGCTAATTGTCCCAATGAGTGAAATTTTATGAGTACCGAAGAAGCATTGGAAAAAATCAAAAAAGATATCTTTGATTCTCTTCCTAAATCAGCGAAAATTACAGACGTTCAATTTGAAGGCCCTGAAATCAGCATATATAGCAGAAGTGAAGATTTTATTGGGGATGATCGCGAGGAAATCCGAAACTTAGTCAAACAACTTCGAAAACGAATTGTAGTGCGGAGCGATCCAGAAATCCGAATGATGAATGATGAAACTGTTAAATTCATCCAAAAAACCATTCCAGAAGAAGCAGAAGTATCTAAAATTATGTTTAATGAAAATCTAGGTGAAGTTATCATTGAAGCGAAAAAACCTGGTGTTGCTATTGGAAAGTCAGGAACAAATTTAAAAGTGATCAAAAAAGAAACTATGTGGCTGCCCCAGGTTATCCGAACCCCTCCAATCGAATCACGTACTGTTGCTTTAGTACGTTCAATGCTCCAGAAAGAACGTCAAGAACAGAAAGAGATTTTCCGAAAAATTGGAATGCGGATTCATCGTCCTTCCTTAAAAAGCGATTTTCATATAAAAATGACATGTTTGGGCAGTTTTCGGGAAGTTGGGAGATCTTCAATCTTAATTGAAACAAATGAAAGCAATATATTATTAGATTGCGGAATCAATGTTGGAAATCCTGATGATCTCTTTCCTTATTTAGATGTAGGTTCATTTCGGATTGAAGATTTAGATGCAGTTATTCTCAGTCATGCTCATTTAGATCATAGCGGATTAATACCATTTCTTTACAAATATGGATATGAAGGGCCAGTTTATACCACCGAACCTACTATGCATCTTTCAACCATGTTACAGCTTGATTATGTAAATATTTGTTCCCGTGAGGGACGACCTGCTCCTTATTCTAAAAATGATATTAAAAAAGCAATATTGCATACTTATACACTGGAATGGGGCAAAGTTACCGATATTACTCCTGATATCAAATTAACCCTCCATAATGCTGGGCATATATTAGGTTCTTCTCTAATTCATTTGCATTTTGGAAATGGAGAACATAATTTAGTTTTTACTGGTGATTACAAATTCCAACGAACTCGATTGTTGGAAGCGGCTTCATGTAAATTCCCTCGATTAGAAACTTTGATTACAGAATCTACATATGGGGGCGTTCAAGATGTCATGCCCAGTCGCCATGAATCCGAAAAGATTCTTATTCAAGTATTGAATAATACTATACGAAATGGTGGAAAAGTGCTAATTCCAGTATTAGCGGTTGGGAGAGCTCAAGAAATTTTAGTGGTTTTAGAAGATTTTATGTCCCGTAAAATGATTGATCAAGTTCCCGTTTACGTAGATGGAATGATCTCAGAAGCTACAGCCATTCATACCACCCATCCTGATTATTTGAATGCAGAATTGCGAGAGAAAATCTTTCATCAAGGCAATAATCCTTTCACTTCGGAAATCTTTACTCAAGTGGATGGATATCAAGCTAGAGATGACATTATTGCTGGTGGGCCGTGTATTATTTTAGCCACAAGTGGGATGCTTCAAGGTGGACCTTCTGTTCAATATTTGAAAGGAATAGCGGAAGATCCAAATAGTTCAATTATTTTTGCCAGTTATCAAGTTGAAGGCACTTTGGGACGGCGTATTCAGAAAGGTTACAAAGAATTTCAAGCTGTTTCTTCCACAGGAAAAACTACACCGGTAAAAATCAAATTGAATGTTCATACTATTGAAGGTTTTTCGGGTCATAGTAATCGATCACAGATTATTTCCTTCATTCGCAAAGTTAAACCCCGCCCAGAACGTGTGATTACTCTTCATGGTGAAAGTTCTAAATGTATGGGGCTTGCGTCGGTAATTCATAAACGTTTGAAAAGCGAAACCAGGGCTCCTTCCAATATGGAAACTATTATTCTTAAATAGTTGCGGGTTATTTCATCACTTTTCGTACAAAAAACCTTTTTTTATTGCCTTCTTTTTCACAACTGAATATTCGATGAACGCCTCATTATCTACAGAAAAATCGAAAGGCTTACCCGTCATCAAAATCAGTCGGACAGTCATTCAATTTTTATCATTTTTCTTAGTCAACTATGCCATTTTAGAATTTATCTTTTCTACAGATTTTTCGGCAATAAAAAACTTCTTTCAGGTTTTACCCTTCCTTCAATCGGCCGATAGTGCATGGACGGCAGGAGCTGGATTATTAGAATATACTTTTCATACTATCATTAACGGTAAAGTTCCCTATTTATTTTTAGGATTAATTGGTGTGTTTGGGTTATTTACAGGACGTATTTTCTGCGGTTGGGTATGTCCAACAGGCTTTATCCAAGATTTATTATCTGGAATTGCAAATGAAAATAATCGTTTCTCAATGGAAACCGATCGAGCCTTAAAGAAAGTGAAAGGTTTTATTCTAATCGTACTTTTTGCTTTGTTGATCCCCTTAGGCTTTTACTATTTAAATAATCCAAGTAATTATGCAGATTATTCGAAAGCTTTAGGTATTTTTGCCACCAATCCCGTTGGACCATTTTCATTTTCTGAATTCTTCTTCGTGACTTTTCCTGATATTATTCAAAGCATTGTTGAGAACGCTTCAGTCGAGCAACTCTTTACACCGGAAAATAGGGTGCGCACAATCATATTCTTTGTATATTTGATAGTTTTGGGTTTTTCCATCTATTATCCGCGATTCTATTGTAAATATCTCTGCCCATATGGTGGCGCTATCAAGCAAGTCTCTAAATATAGCTTTTTAAAACTCAAACGTTTACCAACGCGATGTCCGGGCAGAAAGGAATGTGGAATTTGCGAGCAAGTCTGTCCAATGCAAGTCAGAATTTTGGATGAAAGTTTTGATGGTTTTACTGGGGGAGGAGAGTGTATCCTTTGTCTCGAATGTTATGAGAAGTGTCCTCACAATGCTATAAAGTTTGCCAAGCCTTTCTAAATTATATTTTCTTTTAATTTTTTATACTTTGGTGAAATATTTAATTCTTTGAATAAAAAGGAAAGGAAAAAAAGAATCACTTACCCTTTTTTTATGAAATTCTTATTCTTTATACATAAAAATTGCAAGTGGAACTGAAGCGCTTCTCCACTCTCCTGCCTTACCTTGGTAATTCAAATCTATTTTATAACGACCGTGATTGCTTAAGACAACCATGAGGCTCTTGGACCGCAGCTGTAAGAATGTGCTTTTCAACCATTTATCTGTACGTTTAATCAATTTTTGGGAGAGTTCTTCTAAATTTTTTGCCGAAGTCTTTTGTCCTTTGGCGGAGATATCTTCAAAATCCAAATAATGCAGAATGGATAGATCATTGCGATTCACTACCTTTGCACCTTCTATCCAAGTTGCCATATCGGTGCTTTTTGCAATAGAAGGTGTTCCACCATTATAACGCTGAATATCTCTTTCCCGTCCAACGAAAACGGTAGATTTACCATGCTCTTGCAAATGTCTTAAAAGATGAAATCCATTTGGTTCGAAATCAAATCCCCCAAAAAATGTATTGAAGAGAACACCATGCAAATAGGGATTAGAAGTGCTCAAAAGAACTAAGGCATCGGCTTGGGAGATTAGAAATGGTGGTTTATGAACAGTGATTTCAAATAATCCAAATTGATCGATTAGATTAATAATAATACGGTTGATTCCCCGCGGTTTAAACAAATCAATTAGAGTTTGAATAGGGGGAGTGAGAAATGGAGGAATATCTACATCCAATAAATTCAAAATGGTCGCGGGGAGAGCTGTCATCATCCCTTCTAAGGTTGGCATCTCGTCTTGTTGTTGGCTCATAAACTCACAGCTTTAGATTTACTCGCAATCTATTAATATTAATATAATAGGTAATTCCATTTTTATGCTTTTACATCCAAATAATAGGTATATAAAAGTGGATCGAAAAATGAAATCAATTCAAGTAAACATTCCAATCAAGCCTGTTCATCCAAAAATTGAGGAGATATCCGAGTATAAAAACAATAAGTCAAATACAAGAATTCCTCTTCTCCCCTATCCCCAAATCTACCATTTTACTAACGCTTTTTCTCAAATGTCTTACAATTTCACCATTTATGTACAGAATATTAATCCAGATCATAGTGTTTTTGAACTAATTAAACAAGATTTTGATGTAGAAAATGAAGAAGAATTACATTGTGCTATAAAACTCGAAGAATCGCCAAAAGAAATAACATTAAATGATGATTTTCATCGATTCAAAGTTGACTTCTCCAAAAAAGGCCCAGAAGCATATTATTTGGCTATTAAATCGAATGAAATTCAAATCATTACATTTTCAGCTCATGGGTTATTTAATGCATTTCAAACCTTGCGCCAACTGCTATTATGGACTAAAAATCATTCATTAATTTCAAGTGAATTTCCTTCAAGTTTTATTTTACCCCACGGAGAAATTTTGGATTGGCCGGATTTTTCCATGCGGGGAATTTCTGATGATATTTCCCGTGGACAGATTCCGACTGTAGAGGAATTGATGCGTGAACTGCGGATTATGAGTCATTTTAAGATTAACACTTATGCTATGTATATTGAAGATGTGGTTCAAATTCCTTCGCATCCAGATATAGGAGCAAATCGAGGGGCATATACTTCCGAAGAAATTCAACAAATTGTTACTTATGCTCGTTCTCGTTTTATTACTGTATTTCCAATTATCGAAACCTTGGGTCACATGGATAATATTCTTACTTTGCCTGCTTATGCCAATTTAGGTGAATTCCCCGGTGCACACTGTCTATCCATTGCAAATGGAAATATTTATCCTTTTCTAAAGGAATTTATTACAGAAATTGCTTCTTATTTTCCAAAATTATATATACATATTGGATGCGATGAAGTCTATGACTTGGGACATGGAAATTCAAAGGAATTAATTAATGCTGTCGGAATGGAGCAAGCTGTCTTTGATCACATTCTCAAAGTTTATCGAATTGCCAAAGACAATGACATTGAGAATGTGATTATATATCATGATTTGATCGAAAAATATCCATCGATTTTGGAGCATCTTCCTTCAGATATCATCGTGATGTATTGGAATTATTCTCCCAAAAAGAAATATTCAAAGATTATCAATAAATTGACTGCATCAGATCATCCTATAGTGCTTAGCCCATCAATTTTGAATTGGTATAGGCCATTTCCTCATTATGAAGATGCTTTTCAGAACATGCTCCATTTTTCAGACGCGCTTGTAACAATTAAGAAACCGATTTTAGGTCAATTAGTGAGTAACTGGGGTGATTTTGGACATCATTCTCTTCGGCCGAATCAAATTTATGGCTCAATATTGGGAAACTTGTTGAGTTGGAACTCTAAAAGCCGCAATTTTGCATTGATTATGGCAGATTTACTAAATTGCATTTTTCAACCAAGCAAAGGGATTAACCCATCTGAATTAGCAGATTTATTTATTAACACGGTCGATTTGTCAAAAATTTGCACAGCTAAAACATATTTCTTACAGTCTCATTTCTTTGACGATTTCTATTCGCCATTAACAGTTCCATTCAGTCGCCATCTGAAGCTTAAGCGATTAGAGCAAATTTTTCACACTATTAATAAAATTCTAACTAGATTTGAAGAAATTATTCCACATATTAGATCAAACTCTTTTTTCTTGGAATATTGGTTGCACAGCCTGCAAACAATGTATATTTTTTTGCTACATCTTCAACTGAAAAATAAATTGTTAAAGAAACCACAAAATTCTAGTGAGGACAATTTATACTATACTCAAATCAGAATTCTACAAGAATTTATATCACAACTTTCAGTTTATTTTCAAAAATATGAGAAATTATGGTTAAAATGTGCCAAATTTCCTAATTTTGAACGACACCGTGAACGATTTAATCTTTTAATGTGGTTTTATGAACGATTGATTCAACATTTGCAGAAATTTCCGACTCTGCCCTCTCCCAATCGATTTCTACAATCAAAATTTATCTGGTCACACCATTTTGCTTCAGATTCGCGACCCAGATTATTCCGTAAGGCATTTAGCATAGATGAAGAAAATAGTCTGGCATTTTTACAGGTAATTGCTGGAAATTATTGCGAAATTTATTGCAATGATATCTATGTTGGTTCTACCAATTCTCGTTTCTCGTTATCTATTTTACCGATTAAAAATGCTGTTCAAGTTTTCAATATTTCAGAATTTCTCCATCGAGGAGAGAATACACTAGTAATTGAATGTTGGCATTTTTTACGATTTCGTGGTTTTGTGAATATTCTCTTGCAAATTCAGAACTCCAGAGGAGAAATTACAGAGATAACCTCAGATAAATCTTGGTCTGTTGCCATGAGTAATTATGAAACATTAGTAAAGGCTAGGGTGCATGGCAATCTACATTCTTTTCAATGGAAAAGGGCTAAAATTGTCGGAGACTCGGTTCGCTTTGGAGGTGGTTTATTTCATCCACAACTTTGGAAGGGGGAACGTTCTATTCAAAAAGATTATTTTCGATTTCAAGATAATTCTTATTATTTTTCCTTAATGTACTTTCGGCCATTTTTGGCAAAAATTATTCGATTTTTTACAATTTTGAAGTCATAGCAAGCATATTTAATTAATGGAAAATGAAGAAAGTATAGTTAAAAAGGGTTGCCAACGTATAGAATATGAAGAACAAATGGAAAATGAAGAAAGTATAGTTAAAAAGAAGCGAGTATTAATCATAAAATGCAATCATTCAGGAATTAGTGGCGATTTATTGGTAGGCGCATTGGCAGAACTTATTTCTATTCAAAAAATGCAAGAATTTTTAGATAAAATTCCTCATTACATTACAGAGATTTCTGAATTATCAATAATGTTACACTCAAAAAAGGATCACGGCATTTCTGGCACACAATTGCTAATCAATCAGTTTGAAGGAAAAAAGGAATATCACTTTCATTTAGATTCATCAGTGATAAAAACCGCCCCTTCTTCAGAAACTAAATCAAAACTTTCACTATCTCATGAACCTCAACATGTTCATTCTGTCATCACACCCCAATGGATCATAGATAAATTAAAAGCGATTGCTGAAGGGGAAAAATTTTCACCTGGTGCAAAAAATTACCTTGAAAAATGCTTCCAAATAATCATAAATGCAGAAGCATCTGTTCACGATATTTCTTTGGATAAGATACATCTGCATGAGATTGGCGCAGTTGATACCGTTATTGATCTTGCAGGTGTGGCTTACGGTTTTCAAGAATTAGGGGTCTTTTCAAATCCGAATACATATCAAGTTTTTGCAGAACCAATTGCAGTTGGAAGTGGGGAAGTTAAAATTGCTCATGGAATTGTCCCAGTGCCAGCTCCAGCTACTTTGCACATTCTTTCCCAATTTGGCTTAAGATTTATCTATGGTCCAGAATCATACGAATTGGCCACCCCTACTGGAGTTGCTCTACTCGCAGGATTAAAAGAACTTAATCTTTTCACTCAAGATTTGTCTCATCTTTCCAAATGTCATGTAGTTCAGCAAATAGGAACCGGCGCAGGTACATTAAAACTTAAAGACCGTGCAAATATTCTGCAAATTTTATTCACTTCTTCTTCTTACCATTTTGATTCCTTGAATTCTCAAATTTTTCCGTTTTCTCCAAAATTACAATGGCAGTATAAAGACAAGGATTTTACATTTAATGCACCTTTGCGCTTGATATCTGTAATAGAAACAAATGTCGATGATATGCGTGGTGAATTGTTAGGATCGATCTATAGGCCTTTTTTTCAAGCTGGTGCATTAGATGTAAACATAACACCTTCAATGACTAAAAAGAATAGACCTTCTTCTCTTATTCAAGTATTATGCCCCATTTCCAAAAGGGATGAATTGATTGCACTTCTTATTAAATATACAACCACATTAGGGGTTCGATTTTATAATACATACCGAATTTGTCTTTCTCGGAAAATTATTTCAGTGCCAGTGAAAATTAGAGAAAATTCTCATCAAATTTCAGTAAAAGTTGCTTTAGATGCAAATCAACACATAGTTCATTATAAAATCGAATATACCGATTTAGAAACGCTTTCAGAAAAATACGGTATTCCAATTATCCAAATAGAGGATTTATTAAAAAATCAAGTCTCTTTGGGCCTTCTAACCTCACTACTCCAAGCACAACCCAATTAAATGCCCAATTTTTTCTCTTAAATGCTCATTTGATTAATTAATAATTATTGTATAAAAAATTATTAATAAGCATATTAGGTTAATATATATATAAGTTGGAGAGTGGGTGTTCCTTATTCCTATTATATCATTTAATATATCCGATTCTTTGAAGCATTTTCTAAAACGCATGGTAAATCAGCGTGAATATAAGAATAATTCTTATGTTATGCGGGATGCCTTATTGCGTTTAATGGCTGAAAAAGATATGGATGATGGAACCTTATTATCCACGACCCAAGATTTTGAATCCATGTTACCCGAGTTAACTGCAAGCATTATGATTACGTATAGTAAATCTAATATCAAATTGGAGAAAAAAATCACGCGGTTAGAAATTGAATATCACAAAAGTATTCTCAATAAATCTTTTTTTATTCATCATGATACTATTTTTGGGAATTATGTTTTGGAAGATAATATGACGCAAATCCAAAATTTTATTACGGAATTGAATGCCTTTGAAGAACTCCAGTCATTCCGTTATGTAATTAATGAACCGGAAGATTAACGAAAAAATCGATTATTATGCAATTTCAAGATCGAATTTTAAGCGGAATACCCCGAAAGGAGATTTTGGCTTATTTTCGGCAATTACAAGCAGATAACTCAAAAAAAAAAGAGTCAAATGCATTAAATACAAAAAATTCCGAAGATCCTATTATATTTAAGTTTGAATCTTGTAAAATTCGCATATTTGACACTAATTCTCGTTGTTTACCAAGTTTTTTAATTCCTTGCACTGAAATTCTATTTTCTGGTCCGAAATCCATGGTTGAAAAGATTATTTCACAATTTCGCTTGAAATTCCTTCGGGGAGGGGGATAAAAATAGAACGAAACGATAAATTTAAA
>CAYRPF010000003.1:0-46242 GCA_964426185.1 uncultured archaeon
AATTACTTAAATGATGAATTCTATGGAGAATGTAATAGCATAGATAATATATTAAAAATAGGCAGTAAGATTTACCATCTGAAGAGTTTTCGATATGAACCGTCGAATCGGACTAGTTCTCTTGTTTATTATGAAAGATCTGCTGGAATATTAATAATAGGTTGGAATTTGCTTGAGCTTCCCTTTTTTGCACATGAGTTTGGAATTTTAAAAACTAGCGGGTTATATGATTTAAACTTGATACAAACCGATTTTGTTATTCCCTATGAAATCGATGAAGATAATTCAGTGGTTAATAACAATGATTACAGTGCGATAATTATTTTGGGAGTTGTCGTTTCAAGCGTTGTAATCTTGTATGTAATTATATCCAAAAGAAGAAAGTAATACTATAATAGTGTTTTTTAAAAAAAGAGGTCAAACCAAAATGACAAAATCAAAAAATTTTTTCTTTCACTATAATCGAACTACTTTAATCTATTTTCTAATTATAGTATTAATTCCGAGTTCTCTTTATGGAATTTATCAAGGTTCTTTAACAATGTCTTTTAATCACATGAAATCTATAAGGGGTGAATTAGAAACAGATTTTATTATGAATATTCCAAGTTCTGATTATGAAAATATATATGAAACAATATATAACGACATCGTAAAAAATAGCTCTCAAAAAGGCAATTTAGAAATCATACAGTTTCTAACTGGGAACCTTGTTATTGATATTAATGGCACACTTGTTGATATTTATTTTTGTAATTGGTCGAAAATATCTCAAATCGAGCGATATCAAAGCAAATTTTCTTTTCTTTCTCATATAAATTTTGATGAATTTCATCATAATCATATGATTGTTAGCCAAAATCTGACGGAAAAATTGAAATGGGAGCAAAATACTTTAGTTTCACCAACAGGAATATCTATTTTTTTTAATAAATCAATTAGTTTAGATAATATATCGATATCTCATATAATTGAACAAGATTCTTTATTCTATATCATAATCTTATCTAAAATATTCTTCTTATTTTTTTGTCGAATAAAAAAACTATCTTCATGGTAGATCAACTTTGATCAGTAAAAAATTGTCACTTTTTAGGTCAGATGAACTTCAAATTACCTTTTAATACCTGAAATTTCATAAGAATGATATGAAAATTGTCTTCCATCCTCGTTTTTTGCACGAAATAGACGACACTCCCGCAGGTGAAATCGGGCGTCTGGAACCCAGTTTAGAATTGCTAAAAGCTAATTATCCCGATCCAAGAATATTTGTGAAACCAAAGACGGCAACAATGGAAGATTTACTTCGTGCTCATTCTTCTGCCCACATCGCATCAATCAAAAATCATTACTCTCGTACTCATCCACAGCTTTATGAAATGGCTCGATTAGCGGCTGGGGCTGCACTAGAATGTGCCGAACTTGCTGTTAAAGGTAAACCTACATTTGGATTAATTCGCCCACCCGGTCATCATGCTTCAGCGAATTCAAGCTGGGGATTCTGTTATTTCTGCAATCTGGCAGTAGCGCTACTTTATCTTAGGGAAAAATATAAGAAAAAACGTGCATTCATTCTGGACTTTGATCTGCATACAGGAGATGGAAATATCAACATATTAAGATCTTATGGAGGGAAACACCGGCAAGATTATGAGATTCTCAACCCGAATGCACAATCAGAAGGTATATATTTAGAAGTTGTGCAAGAAGCGTTGGATAATGCCCGAAAATGCGATATCATAGCAGTTTCTGCAGGCTTTGATCAAGGTTTGGAAGATTGGGGGAATCTTTTGTCCGAAAATGCCTATTTAGAATTGGGAAAAATGATAAAAGATTTTTCTGATGAACGATGCGGGGGAGTAAGATTTGCTCTGTTAGAAGGAGGTTATAACCCACAAGCAATGGCCCGTCATATTGGAGCGTTTTTAAAGGGATTTTTTTGATAGAAAAATGTGCCGTTTAAAACGGCCTTTTTTTGAAAAAAAATCGAGGAAAATGTGAAATGTTGTATAAATCTTCCCATTAAAAGCTTTTGGTCTAAAAAACCCTAAATTTTATTTTTTTTGCTACATTAAATTCCTTAACTCTCCTTCTTCTTGCAATTATTTTATCACATAGAAGAAGGAATCGAAAAAATTAGGTGAAACTAAAATGACCGAAAAAATGGTCTATATGTTTGATGAAATTGATCCGAATCAATTTGAATCTACCGAAAAATTAAAGGAGTTTTTTGGTGGAAAAGGTGCTGGTTTAGCTAATATGACCTCTCTCGGATTGCCAATTCCTTATGGATTTAACATTCCTTGCAAATTCAGCCTATATTATGCCGAGCATAAGAAGTGGCCTGATGGACTTAAAGATCAAATCATAGAAAGCATAAAAAAACTCGAAACTCGTAGCAATTACTTTTTTGGAGATGTCCAGAAGCCATTATTGTTATCTGTTCGCAGTGGTGCTCCAGTTAGCATGCCTGGGATGATGGACACTGTCTTAAATCTTGGCATGACTCAAGAAATTGCCGAGGATATGGCTAAAACCAATGGTCGTTTTGCCTGGGACTCTTGGCGTCGATTTATCATGTCATATTCTGACATCGTTCAAGAAACTGGTCGTGAACCTTACGATTATATCATGGAAGAATACAAAGAGAAAAAGGGTAAAAAACTCGATATCGAATTAGATGCGGCCGAAATGCGTGAATTAAGCAATTTATACTTAGTTGAATATGAAAAACTTCTGGGTAAAAAATTCCCCATGGATCCATGGGAACAACTTTTCGGAGCGATTAATGCAGTTTTTCAATCTTGGGACAGCGAACGAGCAGTTGCTTATCGTAAAATGAATAAAATTCCAAATTATGGAACTGCCGTTAATGTCATGCGCATGGTTTTTGGAAATCGAAACGATAATTCTGGCACAGGTGTTCTCTTTACTCGTTCTCCTATGGATGGAGAAAAAAAAGTAATGGGCGAATATTTGGTAAATGCTCAAGGAGAAGATGTTGTTGCAGGTGTTCGAACACCTATTAGTTTGGAAGAATTAGCTCAAGATAATCCTAACATTGTGAACCAAATTTATGACTTAGCCCATAAATTAGAAGATCATTATAAAGATATGCAAGATTGTGAATTTACCGTCGAAGATGGAAAGCTCTATTTTTTACAAACACGTACTGGAAAGCGGACTGCTTCTGCTGCCGTAAAAATTGCTATTGATATGTTGGATGAAGGTTTTATTGACGAAAAGACCGCTGTTTTACGGGTGGAGCCTTCAAAAATCGAAGAATTGCTTCACAAACGTATTTCACCAAATGAACGTAAAGCTCCTTTAGTGAAAGGTTTTAATGCTTCTCCTGGAGCAGTATCTGGAAAAGCTATTTTTGATTGTGACCGAGCAATCGAAGCGAAAAAAGCGGGTGAAAAAGTAATTTTAGTGCGTAAAGAAACCAAACCTGAAGATTTCCCTGGAATGGTTGCCTCTGTGGGAATTTTAACTTCTCGGGGGGGTAAAACATGCCATGCTGCCGTTGTAGCTCGAGGGATCGGGCTCCCTGCTGTGGTAGGTGCAGGTGATTTAGAAATTGATGAAGAAGCTGGCATTGCCAAAGTAAGTGGCCAAATTTCTTTCAAAGAAGGTGACATCATTTCAATTGATGGATTGAATGGTAATGTTTATGTGGGAGAAGTAGAAGTTGTAGATCCCGAAATAACCGGTTCATTCCAGCGTTATTTAGACTTATGTGATAAATATCGCAAATTAGGTGTTCGAACTAACGCTGATACACCTCAAATGGCTAAAGATGCAGTGAAAAACGGAGCAGAAGGTATTGGCTTATGTCGAACTGAACGTATGTTCAATGCTCAAGATCGTCTTCCAAAAGTGGTCAAAATGATCGTAGCTGAAGATTTGGAAGGTCGTGAAAGAGCATTGAAAGAACTCGAACCATTACAATCTGGAGATTTTTATGAAATTTTTAAAGTAATGGATGGTAAACCTGTCACAATTCGACTTTTGGATCCTCCTCTTCACGAATTTTTACCCGATTATAAATCCATGCTCGTAGAATTTACCGAATTACGGGTGAAAGGGGATAAAGGCGAAAGGTATAAGGAATTAGAATTTATGCTTCGTAAATACGAAGAATTAAAAGAAGAAAACGCCATGTTGGGTCATCGAGGTGTGCGCTTAGGCAATACCAATCCTGAAATTTATAAAATGCAGGTGCGGGCTTTAATGACGGCATTAGTCGAAGCTCAAAATGAGGGTATTGATGTACATTTGGAAATTATGCTCCCACTGGTATCACATGTAAACGAATTTGTTCGGTTGAAATCAATTCTTAAACCTTTAGCTGAAAAGATCTTAGCTGATGCCAATTTCACTCCTAAAAATGCAATCAAATGGGGTACTATGATTGAAATTCCACGTGCCGCTTTGACTGCAGAGGAAATCGCCAAAGAAGCCGAATTTTTCTCCTTTGGAACCAATGATTTAACCCAAATGACTTTTGGTTTTTCAAGAGATGATGTGGAAGGAAAATTTCTACTCAAATATATCGATGATATTGTGCCTCCTATCATGAAAGAAAATCCATTTGAGCATATAGATGTAGATGGAGTCGGCAAATTGGTGAAAATGTGTGTGAGAGACGGTCGAAAAGGTCGAGCTGAAGCACACAATGAACATTTAAAAGTCGGTATCTGCGGAGAAGTAGGTGGAGATCCAGACACCATTATGTTCCTTCAACAAGTTGGCTTAGATTATGTCAGCTGCAGTCCATTCCGTGTTCCTGTAGCTCGAGTTGCTGCTGCTCATGCCGCAATTAAATATCAGAAAGAAGAATAATATTAAAAATGAAGCCATATAAGGGTTTTCATTTTTCGTGACATTTTTTTCAGATTTTTTTCAGATTAGTTTTTCTAATTTTGAAGTTGGAAAAATTTTTGTGTTATCCCACTAATTTCCACCCATGCTGAAAAATAGTGTGCAAGATCCCGCCTCGCTTACCGTTGAGGAACGTCTGGAACTCTTAAAATCTGTTGGAACTGGAGGCGAAATTACCGAAGATGAAGGTCAGTTGCGATGGTTGCTGGAAAATCGTAAACCCTATGAGATTATTGCGTATGATGGCTTTGAACCATCCGGAAAAATTCATATCGCCCAAGGTTTGCTGCGCGCCATAAACATTAACAAATTCACCTCTGCGGGGGTAAAATTTAAAATGTTTGTAGCCGATTGGCATGCGGCAGCCAATCAGAAATTTGGTGGAGACTTGGATGTTATAAAAAAAGTAGGGGATTACTTTGTAGAAGTCTGGAAAGCTTGCGGAATCAATCTCGAGCACGTAGAATTTATTTATGCCAGCGATTTAGTAAAGGATCCGAATTATTGGGAACTTGTGCTAAAGATATCGATGAATACCAGTCTTAAAAGAGTACTAAGGTGCACACAGATCATGGGTCGTAATTCGACCGATGCCCTTCAATCTTCTCAAATCCTCTACCCGTTAATGCAATGTGCGGATATCTTTGTATTGAAAACCGATATCTGTCAATTAGGGCTGGATCAGCGAAAAGTAAATATGTTAGCTCGGGAAGTTGCGAAACCTCTGGGATTTCATAAACCTGCAGCTATTCATCATCACATGTTAATGGGTTTGGGAAAGCCACCCGAGAACAATATGGATGAATTGGACAAGAAAATTGCCCGTAAAATGAGTAAATCTGACCCGAACAGTGCGATATTCATGCTTGATACTCGAAAGCAAATCCAAAAGAAGATTGGGAAAGCTTGGTGCCCCCCGCAACAGATTGAAGAAAATCCTGTATTGGAGTACTGCAAATACATTATATTTGAAAGATTTGATGAATTTAAGGTAGAACGACCAGATCAATATGGCGGTAATATTACTTATTCCAATTACGATGATCTTGCTAAGGCGTATACGGCGGGAGAATTAAATCCTGTTGATTTAAAGAATACTGTTGTGAAGTATTTGGATGAATTGATTACTCCAGTAAGGGAGCATTTTGCGAAGAATTCTAAAGCCAAAGAGCTTAGTGATTTTGTGCAAAAAGCAATGGAAAAGCAATTTAAATCAAGTAAAAAAGGTAAAAAGTAAAAATTTGCTTTAAATTTTTTAGTATTTTTTCAGTAAATTTTGATCGAATTAGTATCGATAAATTCCAGCAATTAAATTAAGCTGGGATACAAAGTATGTTCTATCATGCGTAAAATATCAGGATTTTCATCTGGATCAGTGATAAAACCATCCAGTCGTCCTTCATAGTCAATCATGAGGACATCGGCTTCAGTGTTGTAAAATTTAAACACATTTCTTATTTTCTGTTCAGTTGCATTTGACATGTTTTTACACTACCAATTAATTATTTGTATAAATGATCTTTTTAATAAAGTTATTTAAAGATTTCACCATAATTCCTAAGATTATTAGTGTGGATCAAGAATGTTATCTTGAAAGCCAATTGGATGATTGAGTTAAATTTTTTCCTAATTTTGAATTATTTTGAATTTGGGGGATTTTCTCTATACGAGAAATCAAATTTACCCGCTTTTTAAGAAATTAAAAAAAAACCTTTTTTAATAGTCAGAAGTTTTAAAATCAATATAATGGACAATTTTTGCGAGCATTTTCTCCACAAATTTGTAAATCCTAGTTCAGTGGCTGTTTTCGGGGCGAATGAAAGAATTCCTGAAAACATGGGGGCTTTTCAATTACTTACATTAATCGATAATGGTTATAAAGGAAAAATCTATCCTATCCACCCAAAGATTACTACTGTTTTTGGAAAGAAAGCCTATCCTTCAGTAAGTTCTGTTCCGGGTCCTATAGATTTAGCAGAAATTATTCTTTCAAAACGGCATGTGCCCAAAATTCTGGAGGAATTGGGTGAGCATGGATGCAAAAATGTAATTATCGTTACTGCTGGATATCGGGAGCAAAATAATGTTAATGATCAGCAAGAACTCATTGAAATTGCTTCCAAATACGGAATGCACATATTAGGTCCTAATTGTATCGGAATTTTAAACACACACACTAAAGTATCTCTAGATTCTCCAGAAGAGTGTATCTTGAACACGACTGTGCAATCATACAATCAGAAGCCCGGAAAAGTATCAATCATCAGCCAAAGCGGCACATTTGTCTCTCATAGTTTTATGCTCCTGGAAGAGAGAGATCTTAACTTATCTAAAACCTTTTCGGTAGGGAATGAAGCCTCTATTGATATTTGCGATTGTCTCAGCTATTTAGGAGAAGACCCCGAAACTGAAGTGATTTTACTCTATATTGAAGAAATTAAGCGGGGGAGGTTGTTTTTTCAATTGGCTCGTGAGATATCTCCACGTAAACCGATTATTTGTTTATATGTGGGTGGCTCGGAAGGGGGTGCCAAAGCAGCTCTGTCTCATACTGGTTCCATGGGAGGAAATGATAAGATATTCGATGGAATGTGCCGGCAAACCGGTATAGTGCGTGTAAAAACCTTGGAAGAACTATTGGATACTGCTTCAATCTGCTCAAAATTACTACCCAATGGGGTATTATTAAAAGGAAATCGAGTGGCAGTTGTTACTAATTCAGGAGGGCCAGGTGCCACTATGGCAGATCAAAGTTCTCGATTGGGATTTAAAATTCCGGATTTTTCAGAAAAGCTTCAAATAAAAATTCGCAAGTTTATGCCTCCAACCGCCCAAACAACTAATCCTTTAGATTATACATTTTCATTGAATCCGGTATTTTTTTATCAATCAGTTCCAAAAATTATTGCCAAATCTAATGAATTAGATGCCATGTTGGTTTATGGGGCTTTAGGAAATAGTTTTTTCCGCTATCAAAATGAAGGCGGAAAAGTACTTAATTCGGATATTAATGTGAAAAAGATGCAAAATTGGATTGATCTCAGTAAAGATAGTATTAAATCTGCCTTGAAACTAATGCACAAGTATTCGTTTCCGATTATCAATGTAATTTTTTTGGGATTAAAAGAACCTATTTTTCAATTTCTAAATGAAGTGGGATTTCCCACCTTTAAAATGCCGCATCAAGCCGTAAGAGCTTTAAAAAATTATCAACTTTATTGTGATTGGTTAAGGAAATCAATAAATAAATAAAGAATAAAAAAATAAGTCAATATTTAATCGTAATTAGTTGCTTCAAATAAATCTTCAAATGCATCACGCTCATCCTCCGAAATGGATGGTTTTTTCTCTGATTCTTCAATAATGGGCGTTTTTAGCACTTGTTTCTTTTCTTTTTTCTTTTGCGATGCTTTATTTCGTTCAACTTTCTTGTATTGTTTCATTTCTTCAGTCATAGGGTATTCTTTATTACAGATTTTACAATAAAGTGTCTGAGTCCGCCGTTTAGGTAGAAGTATATTTCCACATACTGGGCAAAATCCAAAAGCTGATTTTACTGCACCTTTTTTGGTTTTGATTGTGCTCATTAAGATCACCGTTTTGTTTTTTTATCCGTTTTTATTGTTGATTTATTCAATGTTGCTCCGAGTCTAAATTTCAGAGGATTGTGAATAATTTCTACGAACTTTTTAAGGGGATACAAGTTTTTAAAGGTTTACATACCAAAACTTAACAATTGGATCTGATTTCTATTTATTGGATAACTTTCTTCCATTATCCAAAATATGATCAAAATGAAAAAGAAAATATTTAAGGTATTTATTGTAATTATAATTGTAGAGTATTAGTTTTAGTTTTAAGTAAATTAAATTAATGTTCGATAAAAGCATTCATGGCAAACGTTGGTGCAGAATCTTGGAAGAAGAAGCGCAGTTAAATTATTTATTACGGGAACTTATGCAAAAAATTGAAGGATTAGATAGTGCGGCATTAGTATCACGCGAAGGATTGATTGTATCGGCTGTTTTAGAAGAAGGAATCAGTGATATGCATATCGCGGCTATGTCTGCAATTATTTTATCGACATGTGAGCGAGTTTTAATGGAATTGAAAAAAGGCTCATTAGATATTTGTATCATCCAAGGTAGCGAAGGTAAATTCTTAGTAATGCAATGTGGTGAAGATTACATTATCGTTGGTGTATTAGATGCTGACGCTCGCATGGATTTAGCTTTTGTAAATATGCGAGCTACTACAAACAGGATAATTGATATTTTAGAAGAGTAGTTTTTTCTTATTTTCTCGAGCTTTATAACTGTGTTTATAAATTTCCTAGTTAAAACAATGATTTAGTAAATTGATAATAAGCCAGTTTTTATATAAAAACATAATATTTGTAATATAGAAGAAATGAAAGTATATTCGGCCAAAATTTGGATATTCTCTTCAAATGTTTGAGTCGGATTGTTCTGGCTTTCAAATTGTGAAAAGGGTTAGTATCATGCCAGCAAAAAAAAAGAAAACCACGAAAGCAAAAGCAACTGCTAAAGCCAAAAAGAGCACTACTAAGAAATCTACCCGTAAAAAAGTAGAAGAACTTGATGAAGATGTCTTATTGGAAGAGCTAATTAGTAATGATGATGAAATCACCAAAGAAAAGAGCAAAAAAACTTCTAAATCCTTAAAAATTTCAAAGGCTGAAGAATTATCTGATTTACCAGCAGAAAATGATATTGAAGAAGAAATTGTAGAATCTTTAAATGGACTCTCGGAAATTAATTATGATATCAAGGATTTACCTGGTGTTGGTGCTACAATTGCCAAAAAATTGACAGACGCAGGTTATGGTACTGTGAATGCCATTGCAATCTGTCCTTCCAAAATATTGATTGAAGAAGCCGGATTAGGGGAAAAAACGGCTCAAAAAATCATAGAATCTGCCCGAGAAGCGTTAAATATTGGGTTTAAAACTGCTGATATTGTATGGGAACGACGAAAATCATTAGCTCGAATTTCTACAGGGAGTAAAAACTTGGATGATTTGTTGGGAGGTATTGGTGTAGAAACAGGAGGAATTACAGAATTCTACGGGGAGTACAGAACCGGAAAGACTCAAATCATGCATCAATTGTGCGTAAATGTACAACTTCCAAAAAGTGAAGGTGGAATTAACGGAAATGCTCTTTATATTGACACTGAAGGCACATTCCGACCTGAACGGCTTATTCAAATGGCTGAAGCAAAAGGTTTGGATTACAAGAAAGTTCTTAAAAATGTTATTTATGCCAGAGCATACTCCAGTGATCATCAAATAATGCTAATAAAAGATGCAATGAAGATTATTGCAGAAAAAAATATCAAATTAATCGTCGTAGATTCATTAATATCTCATTTTCGTGCTGAATATATTGGACGTGGAACTTTGGCAAATCGACAACAGTTGCTAAATTTACACATTCATGATTTGTTGCGTTTGGCTGAAATGTATCCTGATGTTGCTGTAGTAGTAACTAATCAAGTACAAAGCAAACCAGATGTGTTCTTTGGAGATCCTACTAAATCCACAGGGGGAAACGTGGTTGCCCATGGTGCAACTGTTCGTATCTACTTACGGAAAGGAAAGGGAGATCAACGGGTAGCAAAAATGATTGACGCACCAAACTTGGCTGAAGGTGAAGCTGTTTTTCGTTTAGCTGAAGAAGGAATTTTAGACATTGAATAATATATATCCAAAATTTATTGATTTTTTATCTAATTCTTCTTTTTACGCTCATTAATTTCTAACGGATGATGATTTTTCTATATTCATCTGTTGATAAAAGTTGTAAAAATTAGATAAAAAACTAGAAAAAATATTATAAATTCAGTTCGGAGCTCCATCTAGGTTGTAATTTTAACTTCCATGCTCTATCTGCATATTCTTCAACCATTCGATGCGTATTAAAGTAGGTTGCCAGTCGAATAGCATGTTTCATCCTTTCTGTCCACCCATCCCGATTATTGTAATATAATGGAATAATTTCTCGTTCCAGTTTCTCATATAAATCGTTTGCATCATATGAATCAGGATATTTGGTCGCATTTGGATCTTGAGGTCCTGGACCAATTGACCAACCAGCCATTGGATCTTTCTGGTAACCCTCGATCCACCATCCATCTAAAACGCTAAAATTTAATACTCCATTCAATGAAGCTTTCATTCCGCTAGTTCCAGAGGCTTCCATATATCGACGAGGGTTATTTAACCAAACATCGACCCCACTAACGAGTAATCTTGCTAAATCCATATCATATGCACCGAGAAATACCAAGCCGATGCCGTATGAGTCATAGAGATAATCCGACATATCACTAATTTGTTTAATAAAATCTTTTCCTTGAGTATCACGCGGGTGTGCTTTTCCCGCAAAGATAAATTGAACTCTTTTTTTGCAAATCTTGCCCAATCTCTCTACGTCATTGAAAATTAAGGTAGGTCGTTTATATTCTGTAATTCTTCGCGCAAACCCGATAGTTAATTTCTTTTCATCGAGTAATACCCAGCTGTGAGATTTTTCATAATCCATTAAGGTCATTTTTGCTTGCATGTGTTTATTCCATAGTTCATAATTCCCAATGTCCCAAACATTATGCAGTAAATTATAATCCATGGACCAACCTGAGATTTTTTCATCGAACAGCTTGCGAAAGTATGGATTAAGCCAAAAATTATTATGAATCCCATTAGTAATCCCATCGATTTCATAACCCGGGAACATTTTTCTGGAAACTACAGCATGTTTTTGAGCGACACCATTGCAGTATCGAGATCCATTTAATGCTAATAATGACATATTTAATTGATCATGTCCCCCTAAATCACGAAAATTGGGCGGAAGGCGATCACGGAAAATATCTTGAATTAAATCATAATCAAATCGATCATGTCCAGCTGATACCGGAGTGTGTGTGGTAAATATACATCGCTTCTTAACTTCTTCCAAATTACCGTTAAATTTAGTTAATAATTCGAAAACTCCGAAGGCGGCATGTCCTTCATTCATGTGATACGTTTCTATGCCAGAAAAGCCTAACTCTTCCAACATTCTAATCCCCCCTTGTCCTAATATCATTTCTTGCACTACTCTCTGGAATGGGGTTGCATCGTACAAAATATGAGTGAAATTTTTCTGCCAATGTTCGTTTCCTTCAATATTTGAATCTAATAAAATAACAGGAATTTCAAAGCCCGTTTCACCCTTAACCTTATATAACCAGCCACCTATTTTGAATTTTTTATCTTGAATGCGTAATTCGACGATATTTGGGAGCTTCTCAAATTCTGAACTAAATTCCCATTGTATTTCACGTTCGATTTGACGGCCTTGAATTACTTCTTGGAAAAAATAACCTTTATCATAACATAAAGTTATTGCCACTAATGGGATCTCCAAATCTGCAGCAGATCGTAAGGTATCACCTGCTAAAACGCCGAGACCTCCACTATATGTAGGTATATCACTTTCTAAAGCGATTTCCATAGAAAAATAGGCAATTTTCCGATCTTCATTAGCTAATTCAAACATGCTGTGTATAATAAGAAAGCGGTCTAAAAATATTTCACGTTAAACAAATATATTGAAGTGAAAAAGTTGGAAAATTTTTTGGCTGAAAAATAAAATGCTACTTTTTTTGCCGAAATGGCAAGGAATTCACCCAATTTAACCAAAATTGACTTGAAAATTCTGGAAAAATATAAGCTAACGCTTTTGAAAAGGTAGAAGGTGAGAATTTAATTTTATGCCATTTATCAAAACCATATCCTGTTGGCAATCCCCCTTTTTCACTGGAATATTTAAATTTAATAAAAGGATAAAGTTGTCGTTTTAATTCGCCTAAAGTTGTCCATCTTCCCTGACCATGAGTGGCATAATAATATATTTTCTCCAAAAACGCCCGTAAGCCATGAATAAATCTCTCTTTTTCATTGAGTTGGATCTTTTTTCCATTACCCTTATTTAAATCCAATATTTTTTGAAAAAATGAAGGATAACCTAGGGCACCTCGGCCTATCATCACCCCGGAAAGGTGCAAATTTCTTATAATAGCTAAAACTTGGGTGGGTCTAATAAACCCGCCATTAGCAATAATCGGAATTTGCTGTTCTACCGCTTCTACTGCTTGTTGAAAAGGTGTAATATCATTGATAACATTTATCATCTTTACATTATGCATTTTCACTGGAGCGCGGTTGACTGTAATCCATGAGATATTTGATCGGAATTCACGATGAATTTTTGCTAAAAGTTCCGTAGGATTATCTTTAACGGTGTATCCTTTCCGAATCTTGATCGATACTGGCAGTTCGGAATATTTCAGTACCTTTTCAATTACTTTAATTATCGTTTTTGGTTCTTTTAAGAGTTCTCCTCCTCGTCGTTGCGGTAGAACTTTATAACCAGGGCAGCAGAAATTCAAATCAATATATTTGATATCTAATGCTCTTGAATTTTCATTAAGAAATTTAACTGCAGCTGCGATGGGATCATCTGGTCTGGCAATTAATTGGATACCATCAATTGTAGATTTCTGCGATTGTCTCTGCATTCTTTCCCAAAATTGCCATTTTTTAGCTTTAAGCAGATGTTGTGGAAGAATTTTTGGGCGACAGAGAATATCTGCCCCAAAATCCACCATTATTTCCCGTAAAATGGGGTTGGCGGTGAGAGGTTCCATAGGTGCAAAAAACAAAGATTCTGGTTTCTTCAACAATGACTGCGAACCATTCTCACTTTCCATACCATAAGAAGTCGGTTCAAAAAGAATAATCTTATTCTTTCTAAATTAATTATTATCCATAATGTCAGAAGAAGTACTCTTGCAAATTCCTTATCAAGTGTATCAAACCATGATGAAATTTGCCAAATCTTCACCTCATCGTGAAGTAATAGGGCCGCTTTTTGGTAAAATGGAGAATAATAATACATTAAGAATTACTTCCGCTTATCCATTTCGAATCGGCTCAAAACGGGATGTACATTTTGAAGACTCGGATTATGAACGATTACTGCCTTTAATCAAAGAACATGAAGAAAAAAAAGAAGATTGGGTGGGATGGTTTCACAGCCATCCTTTTGAACACGGTGATTTTCTTTATATGTCTAAAACCGATGTAAAATATCATTCAATTGCGCAAGTTGGAAATCACAAATGGACAGCCGTTATATTGAATCCCTATCAAATTGAAGATCCTCGGACCACAAAAGGAATGAGAGCTTTCAGATTGCTAAATCCTTCCACTACAAAAAAAAGGGGGGCAAATAAAATCAAAGAAGTCATTATTAATCTAATCGACGATAATCTTTAAGGGAAAAGAAATATAAAATATACAATACCTATGCAAAAAACCCATAAATCTCCCAATTTTAAAGATACCTTATGGAAATTAATTGAAAAAGAAGCACATATTATTAAAACTCAAAAATTTCGATTACATGAAATTCTTCTTCTACAATGGAAATCTTATGACTTTGAATTTCCAGAAATTAATGATTTTTTTCCTAAAAAGGCTCTATTTTATACTAATCTATCTGCAAGAGTCCAAATTCTACAAGAATTATCCAATATTTTTTCCCAAGTTATACAAGTTATTTTACGAATTACAGAAATTCTATTGGTATTTTATCCTGACTCTGAAGATTTTCATCATACTTTCCCTTTTGAAAACAACAGAATAATTGCGTATAAAATGACTGAAGATTTGATTGGAAGCGTTTTACCAATTCTAAATTACCTTCAAAATCCGATTCAATTGGATATGTTGATTGTTGGAATTTTTAAGTCTACTTTAAAACTTACAGGTATGACACCTTTGGAAATTCAAACCGGATTAACCACCTACAATTTGCATTATTCATCTGAAAAGATAATTGAAATAATGAATAATATTAAAGAGAATTCAATTTGGATTCAATTTGAAAAATGCAAATCTCCAGAAAATTCAACCATTTGGAAAATTGCGGCTGAAAAACCAATTCCGAATGAATTTTCCAAGCGATACACCAAGCAAATCTTACCGTTAATTAATTGGGTGGTTAGCACTTGGCGTAGTCTATTTAATATTCGAGAACTTTATGTACCCATCTCTGATGAATATCCTCAAGCTGATGGCCTTCGAAAAGCGATTGCCGCTGCAACACAACAAGGTTTTACTGCTGCATCAAATGTAATTCAAAATTTAGTTAATTATTATCAATTTCTATTGGATCATGCTAAAAAATAACATTATATCGCTTCTACTATGTACTCTGGATGGTTTTCAGCCCATTTAACCAAATCTTGTTCTATTTTTTCCAATTCTTCCTTGTTAATCATTGTTATCACATACTATTTTTCTTCAAACCGACACAAATTTGAAAAATATTTAAAGATTTTGGCACCCATTTCTGTTATTCATGAAAAAGTGAAATATTTTCGATTTTATTTCTTAAAAATTTATGGAAATGTTTGGGTTTAAGATGGGAGATCGCCAACTTTTTATCTTGGGAGAAAATTATATAACTACCTAACCTACTAGGTTGATGCTGATGGAAAATTTTAATGTAGAATATTTCAAAGAGAATGGAATCCAATTTATTCAGTTTCAATTTACCACGATTAGTGGTGAATTAAAGGAAGTGGAATTTCCCATCGAGAATTGGGAATCCATGAAAGATGGGACTGGAGTTGATGGAAGTTCATTAGGATTTTTAAGCACTGAGCAATCAGACATGCGTGCTATTCCTGATTACGAGACCTTTTCAATTCTTCCTTGGGACTCAAGAGTCGGACGTTTTATTTGTAATTTATATAATAATAATAATCAACCCTATCCAACTGATCCACGTTCAATATTAATAAAAGTCTTGAAAGAAGCAGAAAAGAAGGGCTACTATTTTAAAGTACGCCCAGAATTAGAATGGTACTTTCTTGATGACGATTTGGAACCAGCTGATGAGGGTTCATATATGTGTACGGTGCCTGAGGATGAATTGCATTTAGTTCGGCGTGAAATTGCCAGTAGTATGATTACCATGTTTACTCACGGCACACCTCACACCATCCATCATGAAGTTGGACCTGCACAACAAGAAATCGAACTAGCAAAAGAATATGCCCTTTATCAAGCTGATAATGTGCAAACTGCAAAAGTTATTACCAAACAAGTTGCTCTGGAACATGATCTGGTTAGCACCTTTATGCCTAAACCATTTCAAGAAGAAGCTGGAAGCGGATTGCACATACATATATACATGGAAGATAAAGAAGGAAACAATCTTTTTGCCAAAGAAGATGGTATTTCTGATGAATTGAAGTATTTCATTGGAGGAATCATCCATCATGCAGATTCTCTTTCTGCGCTATTAAATCCGTCCACAAATTCCTATAAACGCTTGGTTCCTAATCATGAAGCTCCAGTATATAAATCATGGGGAATCGGAAATCGAACTGCTTTAATTCGGGTTCCTGGGTATGAAAATAAAGCCCACTTAGAATATCGTGCAGGGGATGCTTCTATGAACATATATCTTGGAATGGCGGCATTATTCGCTGCTGGTTTAGATGGAATTGAGAAAAAAATCAAACCAAATGAACCTACTCTGGCCAATGTCGATCACATGAGCCTGGCTGAACGAGATAAACTGGGAATTACCCGATTACCTGTTGATTTCAATGCTGCTGTTGAAGCGTTTCGTGTATCGTCCTTTATGAAAACTCTGTGCGGAGAATCTTTATTCAATATTTTATTAGAAAAATATAATCTTATATTGGAATCTCATCGTGTCGCACAACGTGGCGATTATGAACATGAATGGGAATTAGAGCAATTTCTGAATTGTTAAAAAAATTTTAATTCTAACTTTTTTTCCATAAAATCTAAGCATATTTCGGTTCTATTTGCATCTAATCATCAATTTTTCCAGTAATTATTTGTAAAGGATTTTTTTTAATTTGAAATATCTCATATTCTTAAGAAATGGACTATGAAATATTTCAAAACGAATAATATTATATATGATCTGAGTTTTTAAATCTTATATTTCTTGACTGATATACAGTGATTATGTGGTAAATGTGTGGCTGAAACACTTTCAAATTAAGAATATGATGGAAATCTTTCATCATTTAAGATTATTGCTAATATTCAACTGTATTGCTAAGCATCCAGAGGGGATTACTTTTTATCAAATTCAGCAAATAAATCACATTCCACACTCTAAAGTATATCGAGTAATGAATCATTTAACCGAGCAAGGATATTTGCATAGAAAGGAAGTGAAGAACGAGTTAGGGCGCCCAAAATATTTGTTTTTTCTAACCCCTGAAGGAGAATTAAAACAAAATCAATTGCGAGCAGATTTAAATAAAATCTTTACTTTCATTCAAGTTAGATTTCCACGCGCCAAGGAGATCGATTTCAATTCTTTTTTACAAGATGCTTCCTTAGAGATGTGGCAAGATCCGATATCAGAAATACTAAAATCAGAGATTTCCAAAGAAAAAAAGCGTCAAATTCTACAAAACATGTATGAAGATACACAAGACCGTCTCAAACTGATATCGAAAGCCATAGCCAAATTAGAAGCAGATAATACTGCAAAATAAATAACTAATAAAACTAATCGGAGAACGAAAAGATGATTAAGCAAATAGATAAATCCAACAATTTACCTTCAAAAATTTCCACTATAAGCAGCATTAGGATGATATTTTCTTATGCACTATTGAAAAAGAAGGAATTCATTCTCATGCTCCTTTTTATGGGGCTTGGAATTACTTTTATGATGATATCACCCCAAATATCACGTCGAGTGATCAATATCTTAGAAAATAACGATAGTAATACTTCGGTCAATGACATCTTATTACCCATCGGTTTGGGTGTTTTAATCTCTTTAGTAGGTGCCATTGTTTTAGGTATTGGAAGATATTTTTCCGCCATAGTGGGGACTGAAGCCCAGTATAACATAAGGAAAAGCGTATACAATGCTATCAATCGTCAAACATTTTCCTTTTTTAATAAAGCAGAGACAGGAGATTTGGTAGCTAGGGCTACCTCGGATATCGAAATGACCACACCTGTATTCAACCAAGGGATCACATTAGGATTTCAGTCTATAATCATGATGATTGGTGTGGTTGTGGGAATTTCAATCACCTTTCCTTCGATTTCGTGGATTATCTTGTTAGCAGTGGGATTATTCCTTTTGGCAATTTCTTTCTGTGCCAAACGAATGCAGATTGCCTATGTAAAATCGCGTAAAACTTTTGGGAATCTCACCACAGTTTTTCGAGAAAATATTATTGGGGCTCAAGTAGTGCGCATTTTCAATAGTCAAGAAAAAGAAATCAAAAAATTCCGAAAAGAAAATGCTGATTTCAAGGATTATACCATCGAAGCCATTAAATGGTCTACTATTTTACGATATTCTGGATGGATCATGTTGGCAGTTATGTCGAGTTTTGTTTTGATAATTGGTGGTTGGCAAGCTTATGTTGCTTATCAAAATCAAGACCTTTCTTTTGATTTGGGGAGATTTATCGCAATGTTGATGTATATTTCCATGTTAGGAATGCCCATTAATCAAGTTAATAATGTGGTAATGAATTTTGTCCAAGCTAATGCAGCGATGATACGCGTTAAAGAAGTTCTTGATGCAATGCCTGAAATTATGGAAGATACCAATGCAATTTCTGCTGAAAATATCCGTGGAGATGTTGAATTCCGCAACGTCAATTTTGGTTATACGTCGACTTTGGTTCTAAAGAACATAAATCTAAAAGTTGAGGCAGGAACAACCATTGCGCTTTTAGGGACAACTGGTTCTGGTAAATCAACTTTAATCTCATTACTCCCTCGTTTTTATGATGTAGTGAATGGAGAACTGTTAATTGATGGAGTAAATATCAAAAAATATAAAATTGAAGAACTCCGTAAACAGATAGCTGTGTGTTCACAGAATATCTTTCTATTTAATATTTCCATTGCAGATAATATCCGATACGGCCGTCCGGATGCATCCATGAACGAAGTTATTCAAGCGGCTAAAGATGCTAATATTCATGAATTTATCGAGAGTTTACCCGACAAATACGATACTTTAGTGGGCGAACGAGGAATATCTCTTTCAGGTGGTCAAAAGCAACGTGTTGCTATTGCCAGAGCTTTGATAATCAAACCGAAAATTCTCATTTTGGACGATAGTACTTCTAGTGTAGATGTAACTACTGAATATCAAATTCAAAAAGCTTTGGAAACGGTCATGCGGGGTAGAACCACTTTTATCATTACTCAACGGTTATCCACTATCCGCAATGCCGACCGAATAGTGGTTATGGACCAGGGCAGAATAGTAGGCATGGGAAAACATGAAGAACTGTATGAGGAAAATGCCATCTATACTCAAATTTATCAAACTTTATTTACCAAACAGAAACCGTTAGAAACTGAACCCATTCCATCAGAAATTACACGAACAGTAGGAGGTCATTAAATTGGCGCATCGAAGAAGAATGATTTTAGAAAAAACCAGTCGTTATGTAGACGATAAAACCTTATGGAAATGGATGTTGTCATATTTAAGGGCAAATTTCGGTGCATTCGTAATTATCATCTTTGGAATGTTTATTTTTACTGGAATGCAGGCTATTCTTCCAATGCTACAACAGAGGTTGATTGATGATGGAATTTTAAAAAGTAATGAAACAGTAGTAATTTCAATTTTAGTGATATATACCAGCTTTCGGATACTTTCAAGCATAGGAAATGGATTTTCGGAGTATATTCTGGCTAAAATTGGAACTAATGTGGTTTATCGAGTTAGACAAGATTTATTTATTAACCTGCAAAAAACTTCCATGGATTATTTTGATAAGGTGCACAGTGGAGATATAATAAGTACGGTTACCAACGATGTCGATCAATTAAATATGGTATTTGGCGGTCAATTGGCAACATTGTTAACAGATATGTTTCGAGGTATAATGGTGTTAATTTTAATGTTCATTATGAACTGGGAATTAACGATCGTAGCATTACTATTAGTTCCCTTGTTATTTTTACTATCGCGCATCTTTATCAAAAATGTACGCAGTATGTTCAAAACCACTCGGAAAAAACTTTCTCAAGTAACTAGTGTCGCAGAACAAAATATTTCGGGAATGAAGGTAATTCAATCCTACGGTAAACAACGAGAGGCTGCCGAGGAATTTGATAAGGCTAATCGGGCGAATCAAGAAGCATTTCTGCGGGTACGTAGGATAATGTCGTTTCTTTTTCCCCTATTTTTCTTCGTATCGAGTATCATGGTTGCTATTGTAATGCTATACAGTGGAAGCGCTTACTTGAAGGGGATTGGATTTTTAGGTTCTACAATTACTTTAGGTATGGTGTCATCATTTTCGAATTATTTGAATCAATTGATGATGCCAATCATGATGATTGCGTTTTTTACCCAACAGATGCAATCTACCCTTGCAGCAGCGGAACGTGTATATTTATTGCTACATGAAGAAAACGAAATTTCAGATCCCCTCAATCCGGTTGAGCTATCTGAAATTAAAGGGAAAATCGCTTTTAATGAGGTAACATTTGCATATAGTAAACGAAAAGCTAAAAAACCCATCAAAGTAATTGATCCAATGGCTTCCTCCCGAAAGAAGAACAAAATGCGAAATAAAAATGGCAAAAACCAGAAAAAGAAAGCTTTAACCCAAAAAATTTCAAATGGAGACCTTAATTCAAAACCCCCTTCTATTACAGCTCCCCCCACCCAAAAGTTTCCATCCATTTATGAACAGTTTTTAGCAAATCCTGATCTCTACTTAAAACTGGCACGCCAACTTGATTCTCAGCTAAAAGGAGAAAATTTCGCTCCCAAGCTTTCATCGGGTGGAGATGGAGGGGGAAACATGAATACGGGAAATTCAGCGATGAACGGGGAAAATTCAGGCCAAATGTCGCTCGATAATATCCCACGGACAAAAATTCTTGAAATTTTGGGATCTCCACGCGTTCCACCCGAAATTTTCGAGCAGTTTTCTCCCACTGTTCAAGCTTTGATTCAAGAAGATCGTTTGATCCAAGAATATAAGGCACATACTGGGAATGTAATTGAAAATTTTTCTCTAAAAATTGATGCAGGTAAGACAGTGGCCATAGTAGGACCCACTGGAGCGGGAAAAAGCACATTAATTAAGTTAATTACCCGGTTTTACGATTTAAAGGAAAATCACGGTGAAATTTCCTTAGAAGGGATAAATATCAAAAATTTAAGGAAAGCAGATTTACGTCAAAGCATTGGAATGGTTCCTCAAGATAGTTTTCTTTTCAACGGTACTATTTTAGATAATCTTTATTACGGAGTTCCAGATGATGTACCTCACGTGGTTGATGAAAAAGTATTGTCAATTACCCAATTTTTAGGTTTGGATAATTTTATCCGTGAAATGCCAGAAAAATATGATACCCAATTAATTGAGAATGCAAGTAATCTTTCTGTAGGGCAGCGCCAATTAATTGCATTCGCACGAGTATTGATGGTTAATCCCGAGATCTTAATTCTTGATGAAGCTACCAGTTCTGTCGACCCTTACACAGAAACCTTAATCCAAGAGGCTTTGGAAAAGGCGAAACAAGGACGCACAACCATTATAATTGCCCATAGATTATCGACTATTAAGAATGCGGATGAAATATTTGTTATAGACAAAGGAAAGCTGGTGGAGCATGGAAATCACCAAACTCTGATGCAAAAACAAGGTCATTATGCAAAATTAGTCGAAATGCAAGCTAAAGGGCTTTAATTTTTCTTTTTTTTATAATTTTATTGAAATTTAGGCATTTACCAAATATTAGAATCAAACTTATTAAAAAAGAATAAAACATTAAAAAATCAAAATAATAGGTCAATCGGTTGGGAGATTGCCTTATACAATACTTTAACCACCATTTCAACATCTTCAACATAATTCTGGGCGAGTGGTGAATGTATATAGCGACAAGGCACGGATACGCAAGCAGCTGGAATTCCTTTATTTAATGTGTGAAAAGCACCAGCATTGGTACCACCAAAAGTGGGAAGTTTGTATTGAAACGGAATTTGCAAATCTTGGGCCGTTTGTTGAAGATATTTCAACAGTTTGGCATGATATATCGTTCCGTGATCTGCTGCAGAAAATGCGGGCCCATGCAGGCACTTGGTTGGGCATTTATCTGCAGAAACCCCTGGCACATCTGCAGCTATAGTATTTTCAATAGCAATTCCAATATCAGGATTTAGACTGTGTGCGGCAACTTTTGCCCCTCTTGCTCCAACCTCTTCTGCAATGGTGAATGCAAAACAAATAGTATTTTCAATTGGTTCCGCTTCACTAAGTAGTTTGGCAACTTGAAGTAATACATTACAGCCTGTCCTATCATCAAATGCTCGACCGCGCATAATTCCCAAATTCGGCAGATATTCGAAATCTGCAGCCAAAACGCCGGCAGATCCTATATCAATACCCATTTTCTGAACTTCTTCGTGTGATTGAGCGCCGATATCAATAAATAGATCCATAAAATTCGGACTTTTTTCTCGCTCTGCTTGTGAGGTGATATGGGGTGGTGGCATTCCGATAATTCCTGTTATTTTTTCACCTTTTTCGTTCAGTATTTCTACTTTACTGCCTGGATACAATCGTGGATCAATACCTCCTAACGGAGAAAACCTTAAAAAACCTTGTTCATCAATGAACCGAATCATAAAGCCGACTTCATCCATGTGGGCATCAAGCATAATTCGTTGGCCTTTAGGATTTGAACCGGGTTTTTCTGCTAAAACATTTCCCAAGGGGTCAATCCAGACTTTTTCCACAAATTTCTTCATCTCGCTATAAATCAAATTTCTGACTGCTTCTTCCCGTCCAGAAACACCGATTGATGAAGTTAGACTGCGTTGCAACGCTACTATATTCTCATGTAAAATATTTTCGGAATCAAGCATATTTTGAATAGATGCGAGTTGGAGTTAAAGATTTGGATCTTCCAACAACCGGTTGAGTTCACCCAAATTTGGAATGTCTTGAGCGATTTGCCTTTCAATCCGTGATATCATCCGATTTCTTTTTGACCAGATAATTATTTGCTCGATCTCAAATAATAAATAAACAAAACAAAGTAAAGCGCTTAAACGCAAGAGGATTTTGTAAATACGGAAGACTACCAGAAAATTCGGGGCATGTGGAAGCTGTATATAATGTCTGTAGATGAAAAAGAAATATCCCAACAACAAAATAGTGATAAACATCAAGATACGAATGAATTTAATTTGGTTTATGATATGATATTGGGAGCGGGTTAATGAAGTGTGTGATATACGCTGGGACATCCTATTCCATTTAAATATAACAACAAATTGAATGATTGCTAATCCACTGATAAGTAAAAGTATAATGAAAATACCAATGAAGCGTAAAAGATGAACCCGTTCTAAGATAAAATTCATTCTTCGAGCAAGACGATAGATGACAAATTCGATAATTAGGGTTAGTAGGGTAAATATCGCTCCAATAACTTGAATAACTTCGGTCTTTTTAGTTACCTTTTGATATTGTAAAGATATTTGTTGGTATCCCGGATTTGCTGATGGAGCAGGAAAATAAGTATTTACATCTTGTTGATCTCCATAATCATCAGAACCTCTTGGATTTCGCTGTTCTCGAGAAAAATTTGGCGATTCCGGATTATTTGGCGATTCTGGATTATTTGGATTGTTTATCATATTTGGATCTGAATTATTCATTATATCTGCTCCTTTATGGTTGATTTTATACTTCTAATTCATTTGACAGCTGCATAAACCACGCAAAGCGCTGTTTTCCTTTTGGGGTTATTCTTATACGCATTCTAATGCGTTCTTTACCCCATTTTTCTTCTTTTACTGAAATATAACCTGCGGAAACCAATTGCTCGATATATTTTTCACCTATGGTTGTTTTGATCCTTACATTTTTGTAGATTTGAGTTTTAACCATGCCGTCTGGTTCAGACTTCAGTAATTCTTCCAAAATGGACTGAATCAACATTACAGCGGATCGATATTTACGGGTGGAGGGCATGGAACATCATTCTACTTATGTAATGGTTTTTTAAATATTTTAACTCTGAGGAACCTTTGGTGCTATGAATTAATATCATATCTTTTTATTTATTCTTTTATCCTAGGTAATGGCTCTTAACAGATCCCACAGTTGATTTACCCATGGAATTTTCTTTTTCTCAAAAAATTCGATTAATCTGCGATAATTTGCAAGAATTTCTTCCTTGGAGGCGTTAAAATGGGTAAAAATTTCATCTCCCAACTGTTGCCACCAAGATACAATATCTTGGAGATTATGATATTTATCCGCAGCTGATACCCTAATGGCGTTTATTGATGCTTTTGTGGTTAAATGCTTAAAATATCGATCTTTCCGTTCCTTCCAAGGTAATTTTTTATCGGTTTGGCTCACATCCATAACAATCTGAGTAATTTCTTCGCCGAATTTTTTCCGTAATTGATCAAATGTAACAGGTGTATCTTCTGCTACATCATGTAAAATGGCGGCAATAATCAAAGATTTATCAGAGTAATAATCGGCCAACAAACCCGCAACTGCGAGTGGATGAACAATAAATGGATCACCATCGAGTTTTCGGTCCTGACCTCGGTGAGCTTTATTGGCAAATTCGATAGCAGAATATATTGATAATGAGTGCACATTTTTTACTATGATTGAATAGAAATATTAATTTCTATTTTGAACCTTTTAAATTCTGTTAGAGTACCTTTGGTATGCAACAACTTAAAAACAAAGACTAAGATGAAAATTATAGAACGAAAACTTCGTTTGTATTTTATTGTAAATTTCACGTATTACTAATATTAGAAAAATCAATGGTGAAATAAAAGAATGAAAAAAAAAACTATTCTAACTTCCGGAGCACTTTTAATGTTGCTTTTGTTCTCTGGGGCATCTTCTGTCTTGGCTGTTGGAAATTATTCCGTTTCGGAAAGAATTGGCCACAATTTTACCGAAGAAAGCTGGGCAATTCGATATGATGTGCTCAGTCAAAAATTAGTTGAAGATCTCACACCAGGAAATTATTCTGGAGACTTGAATGAAGAAATTCCCGACCAAGCCCCGAATAGGGATGCAATTTTCTATATCGCTTATATGAATTTAGGCCAAGTACAAACGATCTATATGGCCTTTGACAGTTTCTCCAACGACAATCGAAACATGACTTACTATGGAGTATCCCCATATCAAATTATTCAACAACACTACCGTACCGGCGCGGGAAAACACGTAATCGTACAGAATGCATTTACCGGACTGGTGGCATATAAAGAAAACGGAACATTGAACGGAGTTCCTGATAGAAATGAGAGCCTTTATTTTGGAGATTCGTTTAATAACCAGCTTTACAAATTCTACTTAAATCGATTGTTGGTATGGACTTTAGGTTATTTTCCATTTGATATGGAAAAAACTCCCAGTGCTACCCCCAAAGTCTTGACTCGCACTGAAACGACTGATGGTTTCGAATATAAATTCGGAATGGATTATAGTGATTTATTTATTGTATGGTACCCTGTAGATCTACCAGACGATATTAATGAACTTCAAACCGGTGATTCGATTCTTGGACGAGTGGTTGCATTCTCAGAACTTTCTTATCTAAACTTCACTTATACATTATCCGGAGCTCTTGTTGAAGATAAACCTGTTAACGTCACACTTACCACCGAGTATGATATTGGCCCGATTACGGATTTATGGATTGTGAATGATCCACAAGATAAGACTGAAGCGTTTGGTGGGGATTATTATAATCCTTTATTCACCGATAAAGATATTTCTCACTATAATACCAGTGAAAGTATAACAGAACGACTTTCTGGAACAGAAGATATCCCCGGATTTAGCTTAGCAGTGTCTAACTATGCTCGAATAATAAATATTGAAGCCACAGTTGAAGATGCATACAACACTGAAGTAATTGACAATAACGGAACCGTGGTTGATGGAGAACAAGCAAATGAAAATGTGACTGCATTGGAACTAAGAACTGCCAATCAACCTGCATATAAGATTGATTTTGCCAGCAAACCCGATTATACATTAAATGATGAAAATATTTATGATGCGCCTGTTAAGCTCTTTCCTTTTGCACGTATTAGAAATCCCATTTTTAACAAATTAGATGCATTTGCATTTATTTATTTGAATGGAATGACTCGTTCCATGATTGAGGCCCGAATTCAAATGGCAAAAGAGAAATTCTCCCTAGATGACAAACAGCTTACAGTGGATGTTTCAAGAAGAAATGTATTCTATACGATATGTTTCCCCGAATGGGGCGGCCAATCGATCTACCAAGATCCCACCTTTACAGCTTATGCTGATCCAGGTGATTTAGGTGTAGTGGGTGGAGTACTAAGTCAAATCGATGGATATGGGCTCAGCGTTATAGGTTTAGCTGGTTTAGGTGCAACGGCGTTAATATGTAAATCATTGAAACGCAAAAAATAACTGATTTTTTTTTCTTTTTGATATTAAATAACTGATTTTTTTTCTTTTTGATATAATATTTTGTCTTTGCTCGTAAAAATTTTTATGAGAAATTGCCAAATAATTATAAGTATGCAAATCACATAAATAAATAAGGGGAAACAATCTTCTATGGGGGATTAGATGGCGGATTCAAATTTAAAAATTGCATTAATCGGGTTAGACAATGCAGGAAAAACTTCAATTATACGTACACTTAACCGAACTTTTAATATTAAAGGAAAAATCACGCCAACTAAAAGTGTTGAACGGACTACTTTCACCCTTTTCTCTCATAAAGGTAGCATTTGGGATTATGGCGGCCAACAAAGTTATAGAAGTGATTATCTTGAAAACCCTGATCGATATTTAACCGATATTCAATATATTTTTTTTGTTGTTGATGTACAAGATGGAATTCGATTTCCCCATGCTACTGATTATTTTAAACAAGTATATGAAATTATTCATGGTCAAAACCCTTCAGTAATTGTGACTGTCTTATTTCATAAAATGGATCCAGAGATATCCGATAGTATAGAGTTAAATAAAAGTATAGATCGAATTTCATTAGAATTTCAGCATATCGTTGAGAATAATGAAATTGGTTTTTATAGAACATCCATTTATGATCCTATATCTCTACTTAATTCCGTCTCACTTCCAATTCTTGGCAATCAACCGATCTACAATATGATTTCAATGTTATTGGCTGAATTTGCGATGAGTCATTCCATTGAATATATCGCCGTTTTAGTGAATGAACTATTTGAATTGGGGTCATTTCGATTGAAATCTTCAAAAGAAAATTTCTTACAAGCATCTCGTGATTTTTATTATCAAGTTACCGCTTCAAAGAATATATTACAATCCGGTGAATATGATGTTAAGGGATATAAATTTGTGATTGTAAATAGAAATGTGTTAGATTATAACTATTGCTTAAACTATGCTCATCCAATTGGTCAATTAGAGAATTTACCTTCTAAAGAAGAACTCCGAGGGCTTTTTCAAGTTATTAATGAAAAAATAGAAGAATTTCATCCGAGCTTATTTTAATGAAAAAATAGAAGAATTTCATCTGATTTTATTCTTTTTCTACTTATCAAATTTAAATTTTTTCAGCAAATGTGCAAAAATTTTTCTTTTACGCTACTTTGAATAGAATTAATAAGCTAAATCAACAATGGTCTCTCACGGGCAGAGTGGTCTTTGCCGCCGGGCTTCAAACCCGGATTCCCTTAACCAGGGTGGGAGTTCGATTCTCCTGAGAGACCGCTTCACATAATAATATTCGTTATTGGCACGTTGTCTCTTATCTATACTGCTTCACATAATAATATTCGTTATTGGCACGTTGTCTCTTATCTATACTGCTATTTTTCTTATTTATTCTTGCTCGACCAGTATCTTCATCCCTTCGAAAAGTAATATCCAAAATTTTAAGAAAAGCATTCATACCTTCACGTTTATTTAAAGGACCAACTGTTTTTCCATGGATTCCAGGAATACCGGTAAATAAAATCAATCTGTCAGATAATGCATCTACAATCGCTAAATCATGTTCAATAACCACCGTAGTGGCACTCATTCTTTTAGTTATGGCACGAATTACCCCAGAAATATGAAGTCGTTCTTCTACATCTAAATAAGCGGATGGTTCATCCAAAATGTATAGTTCTGCGCGTTTTGCCAGACAAGTAGCAATAAAAACACGTTGTAACTGTCCCCCAGACAAATCACGAACGTTTGAATTTAGGAGTTTATCCACCCCTAAAGGAGAATATAGCAATTGTTTCATAGAATCCGAGAAATCATAATTTTGAGCATTATTCATGATAAAATCTTGTACACTGCCATTAAAATCCCTTGTAATATATTGTGGTTTGTACGATACATAACGATCCACCGATTTAAAATCACTATTTGAATCGGGGGGGAGTTTTCCTGCGAGAATTTTTGCGAAAGTTGATTTTCCGGTTCCATTTTCACCCACAATACCTAAGATTTCACCTTCGTAAATTGTACCAGGGCTTACTTCAAGTTTAAATTTATCAAATGTTTTATAGATGCTCCCATAAGTAGCAAAAATTCGAGCATTTTCCCAAGATCGATTGCCTACACTTCGGCGAAAAGTGATTTTCGATTTTCTAAATTGAATATTTTCCGTTTTAAGAAATCCTGTAAGATACGCATTAATTCCAGCTTTAGTAGATTGGACATTAGTGATGACCCCAAATTGGTGTGGTTTCCCGTAAAAGAGATGAATTACATCAGAAAGATAGTCCAATATGGCTAAATCATGCTCAACCACTAAGACAGGGTAGTTTATATTGGAGTTGAAACCATTGGCCCTGGCTTGGAGTAATTCCGCCAATTTTATTCGTTTTTTAACATCTAAGAAAGTACAAGGTTCATCGATGAGATAACAGTCTGCATCTTGAATTAACACGGATGCAATGGCAAATCTTTGGAGTTCACCTCCAGAACACTGAGAAAGTTCTCTCTCTGCAATAGTTTCGATGTCTAAATGTTCCCAAATTTTCTGAAAGAATGGATCATCAATATTTTTCTGAGATTTAAGGATTTGTGATACAGTTTGACCTGAAAATTTTTCAAAATAAATACGTAACACTTGCTGTTTATATGCAATTCTGCGATTATCATGATAAATATCATAAAAATGTGCCCGCATCTCGGAATCCCGCACTTTGTTCAAGAATTTTTTCCAATATTCTTTGGATGAGAATGGAAGATTTAATGATAGTTCACCAAAATTGGGTTGGAGATCGCCACTTAAAATGTTCAAAACAGTAGATTTGCCTATTCCGTTAGGTCCACATAAGCCAGTTACTCTTCCTGGAATTAAAGTTGGTAATCCGAACAATCGAAAGCCGTGAGTTTCCATTTGTTGATGTTTCATATTCTGAAGAACTTGAGTGTTAATGGGAGGATATTCATGAGTAATTAATTCGCTCTCTGGTTCGTCTAACAAAAATATTGAATATATGGCATGACGGGGGCAGACATTTAAGCATACACCACAACTGATGCAAAATTCAGAGAGAATGATCATTTTGTCTGCGGATTTTTTAAAGCGAATGGGTACTTCAGCCTTTTTCTGATGAGGTTTTTTGCGTGCGTTACTAAGGGTAATGGGGCACTGTTTCACGCATGGTCTTCCACAACTTTGAGGGGAACATAGATCATAATCTATCAAAAAAACCTTTTTCATGAATATTTTCAATAATATTTCATATTAAATGAAGTTATACCCACTATTTTTATCTCATTAAATGGAACAACCCAAATGATTTTAGGGGTGTGGGATTAATTCCTATCAGAAGGAAGGGAAATGGATACACACAAAAAAGAATATGATGTAGTTGGCTTGGGTTCATGTACTATGGATCTAATTTTTGCAGTTGATGACATTATGCGTATGGAACTTATCGATCGAGACAATGTGGAGAAAAAATACGTTGCTATCGAAAATTCCAGTAAATTAAATGTAAGTTCTGTAAAATCTTTTCCCGGTGGTTCGGCTGCCAACATTGCATGTGATTTAGCAAATATCGGGATGAAAACTGCCTATATAGGTGGAATTGGAAACGATCCTGCAGGAATTGCATGTATGAATGATCTACATCATCACCATGTAGATACTTCTGGTGTGAAAGCATTTGAAGAAGATTCAACAGCACATTCGATAATTATCATTAATTCCAATTATAAAGATCGTTCAATTTTAGCATACAAAGGGGCAAATGATTTATTTTCTCCAAAACACATTCCAGAATCAATGTTGATCAATACCCGCTGTTTTGTTTGGACCAGCCTTACTTCTCCCAATGGGATTGAAGCAATTCGAAAATGCATTCGACTCACTAGAAATTCAGGTGGATTTATTGCAGCAGCTCCTTCCATTTCAATTATCAAAAAAAATCGTTCTGCCGCTCTAGAACTGCTGAAGATGTCAGATATTGTGAGTTTAAATGATGAAGAAATTGAAGCTTTGACTGAGATTAAAGGACATTTACATGAAGCAATGGCTCAACTTTTTAAATGGGGATTGAAATGGGTTAATCTTACTATGGGAAAAGACGGGCAATGGTTGAGTGATGGTAAGACTTTGGTAAAAACTCACCCTCCAACTATTCACGTGATGGATACCACAGGTGCCGGTGATGCAACGATGGGGGGAATAATTTACGGTTATCTTAACAAAAAAAGCCTGCAAGAGACATCTATTATCGCCAGTTCATTAAGTGCCATGGAGATTGAAACGCCAGGAGTTCGTGTCGGACTTCCAGAAAAATTCTCCGAACTGCAGAAATTTATTGATGAACATGAATTTCAGCAAGAAACGAGTAATTTTCTATAATAATAACTATTTTTTTCCATGATAAACAATAGAAAATATGGATAAATCATCACCCATTTCAATAGTAGCTCCTTACAACATGATTATTGCCCGATATGTTGAAATTGGATTAAAATCTCGAAAAGTCAGAAATCGCATGGAGCAGAGATTACTAAAACATATTCAAGCAATCCTTTCTCGCGAATCGGTCAAATGTGAAAAAGCGTACTGTAAATGGGGGCGTTTGATCTTTGAAATTTCAGCACAAGAAATGGAAAAAACCCTTCTCATTTTTCGAAATATTATCGGTATTCATTCTTATTCTCCTGTGATCCAGGTAACAAACCAATTAGATCAACTGTTTCAAGCTATACAAGATTTTTCTCTTAATTATCTGACAGACAATGACTCCTTTGCTGTGAGGGTAAAACGATTTAAAACCTTTCCTAAAACTTCTCTTGAATTGGAACGCGAAATCGGTGAACTTGTTTTAAAAACTTTTCAAGAAAAAGAAAAAACGCTTCACGTGGATTTGGATAATCCTAAAAAAACAATATACTTAGAAGTAAAAGAAGAAAGCGCCTATCTTTTCGGGGATATCTATTACACTGCTTGGGGCGGAAATCCTATTGAAAACGATAAGGCAATGTTCACATTTTGGAAAGGCTTACCTGGAGAATTGGCGTCTGCTTTTTTACTTACCCGTCGTGGAACGGTTACAATTCCTGTTATCTTTTATGATAATTCAACAAAATTAACACAAGATGAAAACCCATTACTTCCTATTTCAATGAATAATCTGCAAGTGCTGAGTGCGTATTATTCTTTTCCATTACCTTATATAATGGTAAATATGAAATCAGTAGTGAATTTTTGGGAACAAAAAAATGAAGAAGAATGGCTTGTTTCTTTCTCCAAGGAAGATTTCTATAATAGGGTTGCAATTTTGATAATATCTAATTTATTAAAGCAAAAAAACTTAGCAGACCTTTTATTTTGTCAAAATAAACGACTTCTTATAAAAGGTGTGATATTCAGTAATCATTCCTTGTTTAACCCAGCGGACCACTCCAACTATTCTATAGATTTATTAAAATTTGTCCAAAGACAAAGCTTATCTTGTTTTTTTCCTTTACTTGGATTACCTTCCCCAGTTATCAACCAAATCGAACTTAGTCTAACAAAACAATCATACGAGTTAATTTCTACCGAATTTTCACTTTCGTCGCTAATACAACCATTTCTTACAAATTCTGCAGATGATCGGGCAATATTTATTAAACATGACACTAGTTCCAGAGATGATGATGAATTGGTGGAATATTTTGATAAATGGAAGGAGTCTGAAGATTTGGAAAATTTAATACAGCAAGTTCTTGCCGAGATTCAAATTCGAAAATCTGTTTCCCACTTCTTCTAATGAATTAATTTCGATATAACATAATTATTATATAGAATTATTATCCAGGACGGGCAAAAACATAAAATTCTCGAATCAAATGCTTGGTTCCGCGATCATACAAATTTTTACTTTGACCTCGATCAAATTTATAAAGAGGATTTTCCTTTACGTCAAACCGTTCTGTTTTTAACAGTTGAATTGGCTTAAATCCTGCTTCAGTAGCCATTTCATGAATGGGAAGGGCTATCTGTCTTTCATCTTTGGTTAAAACAATTGGTGCTACTAAGGCTATCCGTGTGTTTGGTTTTAACAATTGGAAAGATTGATTAAAGAGTTGTTCGTAAACAGGAATGACTTTTTCTTCAATTACTGGAATGATTTCAGAATATTCTGGAAAGCTGCGAAAATATGGCAATAAAACTGGTTCACTCGCAATACCATCAAAAAAATTGGGCTTAAAATAAGTTAGAAGATCTGAAATTTGTGAGTGAATAACTTGTTTTTTTATTTTTTCACTGAGAAGAGATGATTGTAGTAATTTTGTAGTATATTCCAAATTATCCCGTGCACCAGAAACTTGCGTGTGATCATTATCTGCTCCATATGGTTGAAGACCCATCAATAGGGCAAATTGAAGAATAGTTCCCGAACCACAAAATGGATCTAAGATTCGTTTGTTTTCTAAAGGGCTTTGTAATTGTAGAAAAGAAAGAAGAGTTTTAGCAAATTTTGGAGGTATTGTTTGTTGAAATTTTTTAAATGGCCGTTTTTCGTCTAATTCTTTCTGTAAATTGGAATCAGATACGGTAATGGTTCGACCAATATACATACCTTGATCGGTAATGCAATATAATATTTCTGCCCGATTAGGCTTATAGAGTTTATAAGCAAAATAGTGGTGTGGAAATAATGGATTCAATTTTCCCGTTTCAATGTTTTTTTGGGGATATTTATAGTAAATTGCTTTTTTAGCGCCTTGTTCCTTTAAGTAAGTATTATAGAATTTATTCAAATAATGCAGTACATAGCGGACTAAGACACTGGAATAATAAGGATCATCAAAACTCTCTGGGTAGATAGAATTTGCTATGAAAAACTCTTGGCCTTCAATCTTGGGAAATAATTCGAAAATTAAATCGATAAGGGTATTGTCTAGATATTTACGCCCGGCATAAATTTTAGGACGATTTTCTTCCATATTAACTGGAAATGCACTTTTTAAGACAGAAATACCCATAAAATCATACATCAATCCGATTTTTTGGATGCTCCCCATACGTATCATTAGATTTCCAATTTCTTCTAATTCGATTTCTTGATTTTCGAATTCCACGATAGCGCAATTTGTAGAATAATCTAAAATCTTTCCTCGATACTGTGAAGTTTGGAGATACGAATCAATTTCTGCAAGAGCAAGACGGTAGTTTTTCCCCAAAATGAAAATATATTTTTCCATCAGTATGTAAAAGGTGCCATTTGATTAGAATTTTTGCTTTTCATCAATATCTATGAAAAATACAAAGAATTTGGATTAATTAAAGAAAATGGATGATATATTTGAAAAAATAAAATCATTAATCCCGTTGCTGTTTTAATTTCTTAATTTCCGCTTCTAGATCATTTATTTCTCCTTCAAAGGATGCCCCTCCAGGAACTGAAGGAAGCGCTTCACGCGTGTTAATTGAAAGTTGAGCATCCACTTCCGCCAATGCGTTGTCCACTTCTTCGTCAGTAACGCTGGTTGCTGAGCTATCTTCCGAAAGTTCTAATTGTGTATTGACTTCTGAGAATATTGCATCCATATTTCCAAACCCTAAATCCAACTGACTTAACATGTTTGAAATTTCGGGAGCTTTCACACTAATTTGAAGTTCTCCCAAAACCCCTGCGATATCTTTCGCCACTCCGGTAAAATCTCCGATAGCTTTTGCTTGTTCTAACTTGAATTGAACTCCATCTAAACGGACCCGAAAATTTTCAATTGAGTGAACCCATTTTTGGAATTGCAGATGATTTTTCATATGAAGCCGACTTCCGGGTATGTCACCCGATTCTCGTCTTTGGATTGCTTTTTTTTTTGCTAACTTTCCTTTCTGTTCCATCTTAACTACTTGTCGTTGAAGTCGCTTATTAAAAATTTTAAGACTGGTGATGGTTTTTCGTAAAGGGTCAATGTCATCCTTTTTTTTATAACCTCCAGATAACCACGCTGTAAATTTCTTGAGACTGCCCAATTTGTTCACTTCCGATGATAAATCTTACTAAATTGAATTATTAAATTAATATATTTAATATAAAGTAAAAGGTGAATTCCCTTAAAAAACTCTTAGGAGTCCAATCTCATTTTGAATATCTGAAGCAAACATTCTTTTTTCTTAAATTCATTTATAAGATAGAAACACATCAAAGAAAGGTGATGGCAATCGGAACTTTAAAAAAATTGGTTGATTGGTTAAACGGTGATGATGATAGTAACAATGTATCTTCTTCTCCTCATTCTGTGTCTCCTCGGATTAAAATAAAAGTTTTTAACAAGCGTCTGGCCCGAATGATATCTAAAATGGAAATTCAAGAAGCGAGGAACAAGAAAAAGGCTCAAGAAGCTCTGAGCAACGGTGATAAAACTGGGGCTCGAATTTACATGAAAAATTCTTTACAATATCGAAAATGGGCTCACGCAACTGAAAAATTTAAGATGCGAATGGAGGGAGTGGAAATGAAATTAGATCAAGCCAAGATGATTTCCGATTTTTCAGGTGTGGCGCAAGATATCGTAGGCACACTGCGGGGATTACAACAGCAAGTAAAAATGCCAGAAGTCAGCAAGATGTTATCTCAGCTAGATATGGGATTTGGGAAAATAGATGCCGTTTTATCCGAAACTTCAAGCCAACTGGAATTGAGTGATGATGCTTCTTCCACGGCAGTCTCAGAAAAAGAAGTGGATGAAGCTTTAGAAGAAGTCGATTTAGAATTGAGCGCCAATTCATTAACAGCACTTCCTGAAGTACCCCAAATGCAAGAAAAAGATGTTAGTATTGAAGATCTGGAGCAAGAAATTAAAAAGTTGAAAGAAAAAAATAAAATATAAATATCACGTTTCTGTAGATTTCAAAAACAGATAACCTTTTTTTTTGTCGATTTTCTTTTTATCTATGTTAAGGAAATAATAAATTTTGTTTTTGGACAAAATTATTGTTCAAAATAAAATTCATATCCCGCTGAACATTGGAAAAATTAGAACACAAATCTTGGAAAATTTACTATAATGATCTATAAATATTTTTACTCTTTTACAATAATAAATTCAAACAAATTTTGAAATTGGAGATATCATCATGAATTTAACAGAAACGTTTATCAAAATACGAGAAAGTAAAGGGGATTCTCTTGCTGAAGAATATTCCAATAGAAAAAAATGCGAAAAATTGGATCTCCAAGTTGAGAGCCTCAGCATGAGTTTACAGATGGAATTTAGCCGTATTCAAGGAAGTTCGCTACATCAGCTTCAATCAAATTCAATTGGGGATCATATTAGGGATATTGTTGAAGATGGAGTGAATGATATCATAACAACTATTAATAAACGGCCTATCGTTTTCAAATCCTATTTGGAGATTTTATATCAAAATCTTCAAACTTTCTTCTCACCTGAAGCAAATCAAGTTTTTTATGAAGTTCAGCAACTTCATCTTACTTATAATTTCAATCAAATCGCATGGAAAATAAAGGATTTCGATTACCAAACCATCATTCGTATTTTGAAATGTTTAATAATTGGAAATGTGCTGCGACGCTACAACCGCCGGAAATTTATTCCTGGTAGTTGCTATACATGATAAAAACGCGATAAATTATGAAGATTTATTCTTTTTGATCACTTTCTTTTCTTTTTCATTATTTTTAGTATCTTTTTTACAATTTATTCAAATCGTAAAATATAGAATCATATTATATTCACTTTTAGATGCAATAAATCTTATTTATTCATAAAATTTTCAATTATTTACATAATTCATAGCACTATCTTAAATAACTTCTGCTTAATTGGGTATTACACTTTCTCTTTTCTTCTTACCAGCAAGATTGATTGCTTTACCTTCAAAAATATTTTTGTTAGGTCATTCCTTTGAATGAGTATTTTCAATGTGGGTGGGGAGGTAATTCCTTCGCACTTTAAGATTTTTTCACAGATCCCATAATATTATGCGGGTCACAAAGCCCACCTAAAGATGTGACACAAAGGGAGGTGGATCTTCATTTTTCGAGAAGTCAAGCATAAGTTTTAAATTACTTCTAAACAAAACTTAACAACAGAAGAATATATTTTCTTCTGAACAACTTTTACTAGGAGAATAAAATGAAGGATTTTAGATTCTCTCTATCGAAAACTCGTTATCGTATCGGTATTTTACTGCTTATGGTAGTAATGATGGTGCCAATGGGGATTGCATCAAGCATGCCGGCAACTAATAACACGGTAACGGGTGAAACTCAAAAAGAGTTTACTAATGCTAATCCAGACCTGGTATTAGATGATTCTAAATTAGATGGGTATCTTTCTGAAATGATAAAAAACAACAAGATACTCGATGGAATCAACTATATCAACGGTAAAATGAGCGTTCAAATGCTCGTTGCTGGAGACCCATATCTTGGGGGAAAAATCAATCCAATTACAATTTCCAAACTTGGGGATGATGTATTTTGGGTTCATGCAACCGTCGACAATATTGCTGATATAGAAACTTTACAAGCAGAAGAAAATGTTTTAAAAATTGGTGCTGACCGATATTATGGACCAGATCGTTCTTCTATCGGAACAGATCCTCAATCATTTAAACATCTTGATATGAGCGCACCTGTGTTTATGGATAAAACAGATATAATGGATGCAAATGTTCCAGTGACCGATTCTGTTGAAACTCGTGAAATTTTAGGTGTAAATACAGTTAATGAGATGGGCTTTAATGGTTCAGGTGTTATGGTAAATATTCACGATACTGGAGTTGACTTTGGTCATACTGCTTTACGAAATGCCATGGCTGTAGATGAAAACGGTTATCCTCTATCATTTGAGCCTATGGGTCGTATGTCTTTGACCAGTTTGTGGAGTTATGATTACTGGATGAGTATTTATAATGATCCATGTCACAATCCGGAAGGTTATGATGCTTACATAGCTGGATTATTAGAAAGTTGGTTCTCACCCAGGCATACTGATGCTGATGGATATATTTCTTTATCCGGATATTCTAACTTGTTTGCTTATGTCGCTGACTTAGGTTCCTTATATACCATGGGTCAACTTGGAATATCATTACCTTCTTCATACTATGTTGGAAATTTACCTGGAAATAACACCGGATATGCTTTCGGTATGGCAGTTACTCACAACAACGGATATATTCAATTTGTCCCCTTCTTAGAGGCTGATGCCGATGATGATGGCGCCTATGATACTCTTTATGTCGATTATCAATCAGGTTGGGCTTTAACTCTTTGGTGGTGGATTGAAGATGATTATTATTATGATTTAGCTCCATTCAACTTTACAATCGGTGGAGTTCATAATAATACCAATAATTTAGCACTTTCCGCGGATGTTTGGGATGGAGTTACCTTCGGTGCTCAAGATGGATATTATGATATTTCCATGGGTTCCATCGGCAATGTATATGATATGATGGATTTAATCGATGGTGACATGTTATTAGGTATCCCTGCTGATGGAAAAGCTTTAGGACACATTTGGGATGTTGGCGGCCACGGTACCGGTTGTGCTGGATATGTTGCTGGTGCTTGGACCGATTATCAATTATTAGCTGATCCAAACGAATGGACATACCCTGATGATAATTACTTCACAATTGGAGGTATGGCTCCAGAAGCTAACATCATTGCAACCGCTGGATTTTCTAGCACTGCTACTGAACTAGGATGGCAATGGGCTAGTGGTTTTGACTACAATTCTACTTCTGGCTATTGGGAATATAACCCTGCATCAACCCATCGAGCAAATGTGAGTTCCAATAGTTGGGGTATCAGTGCAGTAATGGATGGAAATGGAATTGCTTATGGATTCGATTTTGAAACCATGTTTATTGATTACCTCTCAGCTCCTGGATATATTGATGCGAATTATCCTGGTCTCCTCTTCCTTACTTCTACTGGAAACGGTGGATCTGGTATGGGAACCTCCAAACAGCCCAGTCAATCAACCGCTGCTGTAGCAGTTGGAGCTTCTACCGTTAACTGGTGGCGATATACTACCGGATATGGTGATAATGAAACTCAGCAAGGTAATGATCAAATTATTGGTTGGAGTGATAATGGTCCATCTTTAACTGGCTATCCAAAGATCGATATAGTTGCCCCTGGTGCTTTCGATTTCAGCATTCAACCAGTTGAAATTGGTGGTGTTACCTTTACTGAAGTATTTGGTGGAACATCCGCTTCTTGTCCAGTTACTGCTGGAAGTATGGCCGTGTTATATCAAGCATGGAACAAGGCTCATCCTGGAGTCCAACTAACTCCCGATATGGCTAAAGTCATATTGAAGAGCACTGCGAAAGACTTAGGTTATGATCCTTACATGCAAGGTGCGGGTCGTGTCGATGTTTATGCCATGGTAGATTATGCTATGGGTTGGAATGAAACCTTAATTGCATATAGTTATGATGCCCCTGCCATGACAGTTGATCGATCGTTCTTTAATTTCTATTATTACTACTTTGGAGAATTACCTCCATTGGCAGTTCAATATCTCGCCGATACTGCAGTTTATGGAGGAGCAATGTTGCCTGGTGAAACCGTATATAATGATTTGCATGTTTTAGGTAACCAAACCTCTTTGGATTATGAAGCAGTTACCTTCAATACGGTCTATACTGCAGTTAACAGCTCATCTGAATTGCATACCTCAGAATATTATACGAAATTCGCTTTGGCTGATCTCTTCGACATTACTCAGTTACGTGATGCAGATTACTTCCAGTTAATTTTGGCAATGGATTTCGACGAAGCAATGGAATATCGTAATACCTATCATCGCAATCCTCCATATATGTATGTTACCTCTTTAGAAAGTGGTACAATTGGAGCAGGTGATGAAGAATTTGCTTTCTGGAACTATGCATACGATAACAACAACTTCCAAGATCTCTTCTTACCAACGAACTTCATTCAAGATTCTGAAAATCCTGTCTATATTCAAGTACGGGATTACGTCTTCAACAATGAAAGTTCATACTACGATGAAAACTGGACTGGTATTGATTTTACCTTATCTGTGCGGGCTTTCAAGCGAGAAGTAGATCCTCAAATCGGATTTGTCGATTTAGGCAATGGAGATTTCAACGTTTCCATCACAGTTGATCCTTTAGCTGTGCCAGGAATGTATGAAGGTTATATTGTCCTAAATAGTACTAACGATAACCAGATGTTGGTTCCATACGGTTACAGCGTTGCTGCGTACGTGCAAAATTACAGCACCGCAGGTTGGACCTATCTCAGTGATGGTTCATTTACTGGTCGACCAAACGATAATGGTTTGTATGGTTGTGCTGATTGGGATTGGCGCCCAGAATCAGGTGATTGGCGTTATTACGATTTCTACGTAGAAAACTCCTCCGAAATGAACACCATTGCTTTAGAATTAACCTGGGAAAATCCTGGTTCCGAAATGAACATGTGGTTAATGGATCATGATGGTTGGATAATTGATTATACCGATTATATGACAAATGGGGGTCAATATATTTCAAATTTGAATGCTCCTCCAACTCAACAGAGATTATTAGTAGATCTTCCATGGACAACTGATCTTTGGACAGTTATTGTTCATTCAACCACATTGGCTCCAACAGTAGATACAGTTCCATTAGAGAACTTTACTTTGAAAGTCACCTATATGAATGATACGGTTGATACTTTCACAGAACCGGGTGTTACCGTTACTGTTCCGGGTGATTTTGCAACATCTACTGGAGTTCCGGTAACTAATGAGATATATACTGTTGAATGGGATATTGTTTCAAGCAATCCTATTCCTGAGTTTGTTAATGATGAATATAACAACACCTTGGCAATTACGGCAGGAAATGTGATTGAAGAGACTATTGATTTGAGTGCAGATGAATTGGTTAAGAATACTGGTAATATTGTCCCCGAATATACTAAAGGAGTATATTTAGAAGCGGGTCAATATGTTTCTGGTACGTTGGATTGGACTGATTCTTCCGATTTCGATTTCTTATTGATTCCCGCAGGTGCTCCATACGATTTTGATTCGGATATTTTCGGTGCTCCAGCAGCAACCAGTTCTCGTCCCGAACACTTTGAAGGCTACATTCCAGCTACTGGATTGTATGAAATTGTTGTTGAATGGTATGATGGTCCTGGAACAGATGTGACATTTAGTTATGTGTTCTCCATTTTAGGAGATGATATCTATTACGCCAATGTATTACCTGGCACAGCTATGACCGTGAATATGACTGATTTAGGTGCCGCTCAAGGAACCTATTTAGTTACAACCACCAGCGCTGGATGGAACTTTGACCATACCATCAATACTCGCTTTATCTATGACACCGGTGCTCCAGTGATTACTGCTCCAGATCAAGTGGGTGCTTATCAAGAATGGAATACCTTTGAATTCTATATTGATGAAGCTTCTGAGGGAACTTATGAAGTATATAATGGTGAATGTCTATTAGCTGCAGGTGAATTCAGTGGTTCTGGATATGTTGATTTCGATTTCTTCGGTTATGAATTGGATGTCTTTGATTTCACCGTAATCGTAGAAGATATGTTCGGAGACAACGATACTCAGATACTCTCTGCAACAATTGACTTCTGGCCCGATTTCGACTATATCGATATCGCAAGCACCAGCTTTGTATTTGCTCCGTATGATGTTGATATGGTTTCTGGTTATTATGAAGTGTATGTCGATGGCGTTTTATATCAAAATGGTTCTGTTGCAGATGCTGAAGAAATCTCTGTTGATACTTCCGATTGGGATGAAGGTTCCTATGCAATTGAAATCTATATCTTCGATGAATATGGTTATGGAGTAATGACCGAATTCACCGTAATGATCATTGCCGGTCCTGAAACTACAGTCACAGTTACAGAAACAGTTACAGTTACAGAAACAGTTACAGTGACTGTTACAGAAACAGATGATACCGCCACAGATGATACTTCTGGTGGTGGAGGTATTCCTGGATATACAGTAGGCGCTCTGATCATTGTTACCTTAGGTGCTGCTGCTTTATTATTGAAAAAATATCGTAAATAATAATCTACAGAGCATCTAAGTATAAATAATTACTCCGTGAAAATGGAGTAATCACATTTTTTTCTTTTTTCGTTTCGTTTTCGTTTCGCTGTTTTTCTACAATTTTCTTTATTGTTTTCATCATTCTTCTTCTTGGGAATTTCTACTATTTCATGAGAAATACGCGGATTTTGACCGTTTAGCAAAATCTTAAATCATTTTACTTCCAACATACCTATATAGAATGCCAGAAAATGAGCCCTCAATAAATCAATTACTTCATAAAGCTGAAGAATTAAATCATTCTGATCCAACTGAAGCTGAAAAAATGTTCCGTAATTTGTTAAAGTTAGATTTGGATAGATCAATTTGGTTTAAAACACAAAGAGGGTTAGCCTTTAGTCTCTGTCAGCAGGAAAAGATTACTGAAGCCAAGCAAATTTATCAACATTTGCTTCAGCAGTCACGCGAACTAAATTTAGATGAAATTTTTGCAGATGCTAACGTTGGATTGGCCAGAATTGCCATGGAAACTGGTGAATTAAAGAAATGTGCTGAATATTCTCAAATTGCCTTAAAAATTTACCGAAATTTAAATTTAATAGAACAAGAAATTACCACGTTGAACATAATTGCTGTGAATGCTTATTCTCGCGGAGACGTGATTTCTGCCTTAGAGAATTTCAAAACTTGCTTAAAAATAATGCCTAATACTAGAACTCCTGCATATTCGAATGTTTTAAATAATATTGCACTTACATATCGATTGCAAGGAAATCTGGAGAAAGCTGTTGAATACTTCTCTAAGGCAATAGAAGCTGCTAAAATTAGTGGGTTTGAATGGGTATTGAGTACACATGAAAACAACCTTGGCGAAACTCTCTGTCTCTTAGGAGAATACAACCAAGCTAAAGAGCATTTTAAAATAGCAATGGAAATTGCAAAAAATCACAACGATTTACGCAATATTGCCTTGGTAAAATCAAGTTATGCTCAATATCTAATAGAAACTGGTCAGCTTGATGTGGCTTATCAAAAACTTCTAGAAGCTTTTCAAATTCACGAAAAAATAAATGATCCGCTAAGTAAGATCATTTTACTTCTTAATTTTGCAAATTATTGGCATGTTAAGGGACATTTACAGAAAGCTAAATTTAATTTAGAAGATGCGTGGCGAATAATCAAAGAATCAGGAGTACAAGAGTCTGCTATAGAGGTATTAATTGCCTTAGTCGAAGTTTACGAATCTACGGGTAATACTGAGAAAGCTTATGAATATTTGCTAATTGCCCATCAAATGGCTCAAGAGAGGGATTCAGATTTAGCCAGAACTCAAGTTTTAACTCAACGAGGATTGATTTTAGTTAATCAAAAGCAATTTCATGAAGCAGAATTAATTTTAGATGATGCGATTTGGTTGGCAAGAAGAATTCAACATTCAGAATTAGAGTATAAATCTGAAATTTTATTGTCTAGAAATTATTTAGGACAATATCAGCAAGATTTTAACGAAATTTATATCCATAAATCCTTAGAACTAATAACAGATGCAAAATTTATCGCAAAAAAACAAAAACTCATTCCCCGTTATATTGACATTCTCATTATTGAAGGAATGCTTTTAACCAGTACAAATCAAGAAGAAAAAGCGAAAAAAATATTAACTGAAGCTAAAACACTTGCAAATGAGCGGGGTATGATAATTCAAGCTCAAACTGCCCAAGATAGGTTGTTGTTGATTTTGGGAGGCACTACTACTAAAAAAAATCAAAAACCCTTTAAAAAAATGGTTCTATCTCTTATTCTTGATGAAATATCCAGAGCTACTGCCACATATTTGGAGTCAAATTTCTCAGAGGGCGATTTAGATGAGACCTTCATGGCTGTTTTTTCCATGGATCCAGAAACTGGACCAAAAATTCTGGAAACCGAAAATATTGATTTAACTGATCAATTTTGGTACCGTCAAATATATCAAATTGCTTCTTTATACTCCGTCAGTTTAATTCAAAGTCAAGCATATCATGAAGGTTTATTTGGGCCACTTCCCTTTGGGGAAACAAATTTACGTAGCATTATTTATACATGCAAATTTCCCTCTTCAGATTCGCCCTCTTCAATTTTAAATTCTTCCAATTTAAGTTCGCAAGATTTGATTAATTCAGAAGCAGATATTGTTCTATTTTGTATGGTTTTTCCTATGGGTATGATACCATTATTTTATGATCGGACTAAAGTGGAAGTGATTTTTGCAAAACAAACCAAATCTTTGACTTCATTTTCTCAAATAACTAAAGAATTTTTAAAAATCATGCATGAAAATATCATAGCGGAAATTATTGCTGATCTCTATGATCCATTAACTGAAATATAAAAAATTAATATAAAAAATTACTATTTTTATTTCTTTTTTGGGCAAGTAAAAGAAGAGAATCGTGTTTTGAAGAACTAAACGGGATTTTATTATATGATCCCCAAGTTTCTAAAATTTCCAAGTTGAAGGAAGAAAGGATTTTTGCGATTTCTGAATTGGAAATTAACGGCCAGAATGATTTGTGTGCTTTAACTTCCGGTTTTGATCTATTTTTCTTTTGATATACTTCAACAAATTCGACTTCCATCTGATTTTGGTGTAAATTGGGATCGAATCTTTTTATGGTATAAAAATTATCCCCTTCCTGGGTGTGACAAATTGGAGATGGTACATATCCTTTCCGAGGTTTGGAATTATTCAAGATCTGGAAAAACAATAGGCCATTAGGGGCTAAAAATTGATTAATGCGGCTGAAAAGTTCTAGTGGTTTATGATCTTCCAGCATTAAGAGGATAGAATTTCCTAAACTATAAATAAAATCAAATTTACCAAAATTTGATGGGGATTGTGAAAAAAAGTCCCCTGCGTGAAAATTTATTTGGGAAGATATAGCCCAGTCAAACGAAATCAATAGTTTTTGGGCTAATTGAATCATTTCTGATGATAAATCAATTCCTACTAACTCTGCTTTAGGAAAATATTTTGCCAATTCTGTTAAATGTTTACCAGGACCACAACCCAAATCTAAAATTCGTATTTGTTTTTGGGTTGTGTTTTTTTGTTCACAAATTTCCTTTAGAATAGGTATTTCCCGTCGTAAACGCTTTTGCCAGTTAATTGTTTGTAAATAAATTTCTGCACTCATCATTTTGAGATACCTAGTTAAATTCTAAAGGAGAAATATGATGTAAAAAAGCTAACTAAATTTTAATTGATTCGAATAACTTTCACATGAAATACCAGTAATTTGTTATACAATTGAGAATTTGAAGGACCGTAGCCTAAAATTTCTTCTCCAGTTACGTCATCGAGACCATCGTTGTTTGCATCCGGCTGACCTGGAATTTCAAAAGTTTTCGATTCTCCTTCTTCCATGCCAAGAATTTGATAGTAAAATCCCTTAATTAGGCGAGTTTTTGAAACTTCAGTATCGAATTCAGAGGGACCTTGAAAAGGTTCTTCGGAATTTATATCTACTTGGTTATCGCCATCAAAATCAACCCATAATGTATACTCCAACCGCACATTGTCGCCGGGTTGAATTCCTGAAGTAATAACAGGATCGTTACTGGTATCATCTGAAATATAGATGCCGGGTCCAGGATTTAAAACAGCAGCAGCTGCTTTTTCTAAATTATTTTGCTTAACTTGAATTCCAATCACAATTCCACCTGCAATCAGAACCGTGGCGATAGTAAAAAGGGCAAAACCCACATTTCTCCGATGGCTTTTACTATTTAAAAATTCCTCATCATAATATTTAGGTTGATTAGATTTTCGTGGGTTAGAACGGTAATCTTGAACTTTCTTAGTTACCTTAACTTGATATTTACTTTTTCCCATGCTATATTCACTTAATTTAAAGAATCACGATTTTAGTAGTTAATTGTTATAATAAAATAATGAGGGGTTCGTATAAAAATTAAAGGCATGATAGATATTATTATAAGTGCAAAAAAGTTTAAGGAGAAATTAAGACTTCAAACTTAGAATATTTCCAATTTTTCTATTGCATTTTTTGGAATTATTCCAATTTATAGAATTGGTTTTCAGAAATATTTAGTACTAAAATTGAAAATGCTAAATAATTCGAAATGCATAAATAGGTAAACTCTCTTATGTGTTCACATAGGATTATATTTCATAGAAAAATGGAAATAAGAAAAGTTAGAAATTTTCCAATGTGGAGAGATTTTCTAATTATCCTTAAATACCAAGATTGATTCATTGTAAGTAACACATCCTAGAAAAAGGAGTTCTTTAAACTTAAACAAGAATAATTAAAAACCAAATATTCAGAGGGGAATCAAAGTATTGGAAACTACCTTTCAAGCAACTAACCTAAGCCGCCTTAAAATCGCAGATCGATTACGATTAATTCGCTCAATTACGGACGACTTCCAACGACATTATGTATTTAAGGACGGGCTTCGCTTTAACTTTCTATTTGGACTATACAGCCAAAAACTGGAAAATTTGCTGAACGAATGCGATCAAATTGATGACGAACAATTTCATAGTAATTTAAAAATTTTAAGGCGTTCTGTAGAAGAGATGGCGCCTTATATAATTAAATAATTATCTTCTAATCTAATCAAAACATACCTGTTCTCTTTTTCATGAGAAATGATCGACCAACAATCTAACAAATCCTTTTTTCATTTCTTTTTTCATTT
>CAYRPF010000003.1:46342-82912 GCA_964426185.1 uncultured archaeon
TTTTTTTATTTCTTTCCTTAACATCCCGCTTAAATCATTCTCATATTGAGTTACGGGCTTTTGTGTGTTAGTAAATGTTTTAGGAAACAATAATGAAGCATTAATTCAGATATTAGGTATGTAGCGATGAAAATAGGGGTGTTGAGGTTTTCTTTCTTTTTTTTAGACAAGTTTAGAACGTAATTCGGCGTTTTCAAACTCTAATTTACTAACCCTCTTTTCTAAGTTTTGCAGTTGTCTTTTTAGCATTTCCACTTCAGAAATTATTTTCTTACCATTAATGTCTAATTTAAATTCCGAAATTTTGGCACTTTTTGCATCTCTCGCTCGATACATAAATGGTTGTGGCGTAAAACCTTCACCCACAGGTATTTTTGGAAGTTCTTTGGAACGTATGTGTGCGATAGCTTCTTGATGTTGACCTGTAAGTTCTACATTTTGTTGAACTAATCCTGGTGATAATTCGGCAATTTCATCTGAGATAATTTCACCGGCTGTTTGATCTTCCTTTATCCATCCTTTTGCTTGAGGGCGCTTAATTTGGGCATTTTCGGGCACTTTTTCTAAGACTTTTTCAGTGGATTCCGATTTTCCTGCGGATTTTCGTATGTTTTTTTGGTCTTCTTGGGTCTGTATGGCTTTTTGGCGAATAAAACTAACCGTTTTTTGAATTTGATAAGTGTTCAAATTAGGTATAGCTAAAACGCTTAAAATCCAGCCAGTAATTTGATTGCCCAAAGGAATCTCTTCTGGATGGGGGACGTCTTTGAAAATCTTACTCGCTAATACATCTCTGCCTTTGACTAAACGAACCGTCCAAAAATTATTAACTTTTCCCATCTGTAATTGGTAACTAGAACCAACTATACCCAATTGGGGGGTATATGGTTGAAAATCATTCATATCGCTCACATTATTTCACTTTTTTCCTATTTAAATTTATCAATATTATTGATTTGTTATTTCACACTATTACCTAATAATTTTTGGGCTGAATTATTAAAAAGGTTGAATTAATCTTTTTTTTCATTCATCTGATAATATAACGACATTCGAGATTAAGTCAATTTGGGATATCACAAAACCCTTTATTAATGAAGCCGCTCCGATTTATTTTAAAATTTTGACGATATATTGGCCAAACTTGGCGCAGATCGATGCACATGCGTTGTATAATTATCTGTTAAATATTGAAGATCTAATGTTGATTTGGACAAAATTTCCGAAAATTGATGGGACGTATTTCACGATGGTTAAACAAGCATATAATGCAATATAGGAGTGGAACGGGTTGAAGGTATCATTTGCTTCAGTACAATTTGTTATTATATTTGCACGATAAATTTTTTATAGTATCCAGAGTTTTATCTCATGTTCTTTACCCGTTTAACCTTTCAATATTAAACAACCGTTCTACTTCATGAAGAACTATAATTTGGAGAATATTTTTTTCATCCATGCGCCTGTTGTCTAATGGTCAGGATCTCAGCCTGCCACGTTGGGGGTCCGGGTTCGATTCCCGGCGGGCGCATTTAATTCTTTTTCATCCATTTTCTGCATACTATCATTTTTTTCCTTCTTATGGCTTAGTTTCTTGTCTTTCAGGTTGGGGGTTCGGGTTCGATTTCCTGCGGGTATATTTAATTCTTGTTTTTTGCAGTTTCAAAAAATCTGAGAAGATTTTTTGCCGATAATGCCGATTAAATTTCTGTTTGCTCTGAAATGCTTGGACGGTAGAGTTATGGACCGATAGCAATTTTTTCCCCGTAAGTCTTTTAAGTCTCCTCTATAATTATATAATAGGATAATTACGTTTATCGATTTTATCGACTTTGCATATATATAAAAATGAAGGGTCCAACGAGATTTGAGCAGAATGAGCCAATTTAATTTGTTGCGAATGAAACCGTCCAAAGGGATTAAAACCTTCATAATTTTTCTATTCTTTTTTTGGGTTTCTGGTGCGACTGGTTTAATTTTTACTGGTTCATGGATGAGATCTTCTATTTCTTTACGAAATTCAAAATTTTCATGGATCTCCACTTCTGATTCCATTAATATTTCAGATAGTGTCGATAAAATCTTTAATTTTCAAACAGATTTTGATTCTATTCTAAAAGACAAACATTTTGTAGCTGCATTAAATATTATCAAGAATTCAAATGAGGAGAGAGAGAATATTAGCAATAGTTCGACTCAAAGGTTATTCCACATCAATCAAGATTTCGGATTTGAGGTAATTCTTCCTGGAAATCGTACAAATTATCGAACGGCGCCTCAACTTCAAGTCAATATAATCAATGAGTCAATAATATCAATTTCCAGTTATAATATTAGTATGTATTGCATTTCAGCGATTGGACCAGAATCTGCTGAATATCTCGATGAAGGGGTTCATGAAGACAATCAAACTAAAATCGAAACTAACATTGAAAGTGAGACTTTTATAGTAATAGACCATTTTAGACCGCAAGATTCTACCAGTATAGAATTTGTAAATCTCCAAATTAAGCAATTTTGGAATGAATTTATGGGAGATGGCTCTCTTCTGCAAATTGAGATAAATTCCAATCAAAGCAACCTTCTGTATGATTTAACTCTGGTTAAAGATATTACCCCACCTATGGGTATTTTAGGATTTTTCTGGGAAGAAAACCAAAATCAAAATCAAACCCAAACCCAATCTTTAATTCCTCTCAATTTAACGGATAATATTTTCAATAATCCTCCAACATTATCACTAAACATCACTGATACGGTTGCCAGCAATATTAGCATTGCTTGTATTATCAACAATCATTATTGGACAACTTCTGTTCAGTTGTTTCCTTTAGGAATCTTGGGGGAAAACTCCACAGAACATCTCCCAGAAAATTCCATGGAAAATATCATGGAAAATATCACCTTTCGATATGGACAAGCGATTGTTAATCTTTCATTGGATGGATTCTTTGAAAATTGGGAAAATATCGATGATGGGAATTTGACTGGAATATTATCTCTAAGAGATAGTGCTGGTAATGTAGGAGATTGGATACTTTTTACATTCATTAAGGATACAGTGGAACCAATCTTAGATAGTGGTATTCCTGATCGGTCTTGGTTAAGTATCGGGGATTATTCGCTGAAGGATTTAGAAAATCCATTATTTAATACAGTTGAATTGAAAGACAAGCCAGAATTTAGAGTGCATTTGAAGGATAATGATATAAAATCTGTTTGGCTTCAAATTTTCTGGAATGATCTTTCTTCATCCAAGCCCGAGGCAATCTCTTCTCAAAGTCAAAGTGATAGTTTTAGTAATAGTCAAAGTCAATCACCTGAAAATTCACAAGTATCGAATATTATTAATATTTTTGGGAAAAAGAACGGTACATTTTGGCAAATTAATTTTCCAGAATCCCTTTGGGCGCAGTTTAACGGTGAAAGAGTGCATATGAGTTTAGAAGTGCAAGATTTTGCTGGAAACATTGCTTCCTATTCCTTTTCAATTATTAAATTAACTGATGAATATAAAAATCCCTTTTTATATTTTTATGTAATTATTGGAGTTGGGATTATTTCTCTTTTATTTATTTCAGCTTTTGTGGCTGCATCATTCCATGAGATAAAACATCAACGCTCGAACCTAGAAAATGATATAAACAATATTGATTCAGCTCTGTTAGATTTGGTCTTACAGCCCTTAGATCATTTCATGCTTTCAAATGTAACCGATATTATTGACCAAGAAGGGCATGATTGCGACTTATCGGCTTTATTGAATCCAAAAGAACAAGAATTTATGAGAAAACCGATTCAGATATTGGATATAACTGAGTTAAGATTGCTATTAAATCGTTATCCCATGAAATCCTTAGATTTGGAGGAATTTGTGCGTGAAATGCTGGCTTTATCTCCGAAAGAGCGTAGAAGTTTTCTATTGGAATATATGGAAGAATACAACCATTCTACATCTAATTTGAATTCTTCAGATGGATATTTTGATGTATGGCTTTCAGAGATGGAGAATTCAAAAAAAATTGAAAACTTTGGAAATTTCGAAGAAAACGATATAAATGATCTTTTTCAAGTAAAAATTGAAAAATCTAGCAAAAATCATAATGAATTTGACCTTGAAGTTAAGCCAAAGATCAATTCTGATTTCAATTTTAAAGTTAAATCTGAAGTCAATTTAGAAGAAGATTTTGAAATAAGTTCAGAAACAAAAAATGAAAAGATCAAGGACAAAAGCAAGAGCAAGGACAAAGGAAGTCGACACGTTTGAAAATCGAACCATTAAATGAATTAGAATTGGAAATTTATACCGTAATCCAAGAACTTTTGAATAATCATCGTTTATTTTCACTCGAGGATATTATTCCTAAATGCTATAATTTGCTAAATCCTCCTTATTCGAATTCCGAAATTTCGAGAGCTATTCAAGGATTGATTCATAAACGATATATTATTAAAGGGACCTCCTTAACTCGAGACGATGTTTTTCAAAATGCTGTGCGGAAGCGAATTTTATCCTATATTCAAATAAATCCAGGGGCTTATAATAGAAAAATACGCCGTGAATGTTCATTAGGGTCAAATGAATTTAAATGGCACTTAGGAATGTTAATAAAGTTTGGATTTGTAAAGAAGATTCAATTTACTACACGTTCTTGTGGTTATTTTGAAAATCGGGAATATATGGGTCATGAGATGGATCTTTTTTTATTGCAGAATGACAAAGTGGCAAAAATTATTGAGTACTTATCTGATTTACCAAGTTCTATTTCTGTTATTGCTCGAAAATTAGAGATCCACTATAATACCGTACAAAAATACGTATTGCTATTAGAAGAACGTGAAATATTAAAAAGTACCCAAGAAAAAGATAATATCATTTATTCTGTAAATGAAGATATGTTAGTTCGGCTCCGAAAAATTGTAAATGGTCAAGTTTTTTTAGATTTTGCATCTGATGTTTGATTACCCCTATGGTTTTTTATCTCTTTATCGGTTAGCCAATTCGAGTTAAGTGCTTAATCCCATTACGCCAAATCTCTGCAGTCATCTCTCATAATCATACAGTCTCCAATTCGCTATGCCATAGTATGCCATGGCGTTTGCCATGATCACCTTAAGAGAGCGATGGTAATATTACTAATAATATAGCTAATTCAAACACAATTTAAACAGAAAGAAAATGAAGGAAAGAAGGCAAAAGAGAGAAGTGAAGAATGTAAATAAGAAAATGTAAGAGGGAAAAAGATAAATAGAAAATAAGAAAGCGAAGTAAGAAAGAATAAAAAAAACGATTATCTGAAATTCTTTTCTAATTGGTCAATTAGTTGTCTTTGTGAGGATGATAATTGTTTATAGGACGGAATGTCTACTTCGACTCTCAGATAATGATCTCCTCGGCGATTTCCTCGACTATTTAACACAGGAACACCTTTATTTCGCAAACGAAGTTCTGTTCCAGGGGATATGCCTGGTTGCACTTTAATTTTTGTAGGCCCTTCCACTGTATCTACTTTCTTTTCGCATCCTTTAATGGCTTCAATAAAATTAATATGAATAGTGGAATAGATGTCATTTCCCCTGCGTTCAAAACGCCGGTCGGATTTAATATGAATGCGAACATAAAGATCTCCAGGAATTGCATCCTTTACTGGATAATGACCTTGACCTTGAACTTTCAAGTGCATTCCTTCTTCTACGCCCGCTGGAATGTTGATAGTATGGTTTTGTTTCACTAAAACGGCCTTTTTTCCGTGACATACAGGACAAGGCGAACCAATAATTTCTCCTTCACCACCACATTGTGAGCAAGTGGTGACTTGTTGCATTAATCCGAGAATTGAACGCGTAGTACGGGTTTCTTGCCCGCTACCATGACATTTTGGACAAGTTCGGATATTTTTACCTCCCCGGCCATCACATTCGTGGCATGGTTCATATCGCGAGTATTTTATAGTCTTTTTTGCACCAGTTATTACTTCCTTAAAAGATAAAGTTAAAGTTGTTTCAACATCTTCACCCCGAACCCGTCTTCGTCGAGAGCGTCGAGAAGAAGAGCCATTCATACCACCAAAAATATCCCCACCAAAGAACATGTCCATAATATCAGCAAATGATGAAAATCCACCTCCGGAAAAATTCATGCCTTCCAAATCGATACCATTAAATCCAAATCGATCATATTTTTCTCTTTTTTCTGGATCTGATAAAACCATATATGCTTCATTAATTTCTTTGAATTTATTTTGAGCTTCGGGTGATTTATTTCGATCAGGATGCCATTTCATTGCAAGTTTCCGAAAGGCGCGTTTGATATCATCAGTACTGGCACTTCTATCTACGCCTAGTACTTCATAGTAATCCCGTTTATTTTTGGACATTTCTGTGTCACTTCCTTTAGTGTTCGTGTTCTTTGTGGGTAATTTTCTAAAATGAGTTATTACTTATCGAGTAAGTAAAAGAAAAAAAGATAGAAAAAGAATTTTTAGTTTATTGGATATTGGTTTTACGAATATTTCTTTTTTCTTATTCGTCTTCCCATTCCACATCTACTACTTTCTTTTTCTCTTTGTCGGATTTGGATGGTTCTTCATAGGTGGCACCGCCTTGATTGCCAAATCCTGCTCCACCTTGGGCAGCTTGTTGGGCAAATTTAGCTGCTTGAGCTGGATCCATACCGCCCATACCACCCATGCCACCGGGTGCGCCGCCTTGTGCGTAAATTTTCTCAGCAAACTTATGCAGATGTTCTTCCAAAGAAGTTTTTGCTTCTTTAATTCTGTTGAGATTGTCTGTTTTCAAAGCATCTTTTACATCATCGATTGCACGCACTAAATTATTTTTTAATTCATCATCTAATTTATCTGCGTGATCTTTCATCATTTTTTCAGCTTGGAACGCTAATGTATCTGCTTCATTTTTAGTTTCGATTTGTTCGCGCACTTTCTTATCTTCTTCAGCATATTTTTCCGCTTCACGGATTTTTGCTTTGATTTCTTCTTCGGATAATTTTGATTGTCCAGTTATGGTAATCGATTGTTCTTTTCCTGTACCGAGGTCTTTAGCTTTTACATGTACAATTCCATTTTGGTCTATCGAAAAGGTGACTTCAATTTGAGGAACACCTCGAGGGGCTGGAGGAATTCCATCTAAGTGGAATCGCCCAAGAGTAATATTATCTTTTGCCATAGGGCGTTCTCCTTGAATTACGTGGATTTCCACACTGGGTTGATTATCTGTGGCGGTAGAGAATATTTTAGAGCGTTCTACTGGAATAGTGGTGTTTCGTTCAATTAAAGGGGTTGCTACTCCTCCCAGAGTTTCAATACTTAATGTTAAGGGGGTAACATCTAATAGGAGTAAATCTTCAACTTCTCCGCTGAGTACTCCTCCTTGGATCGCTGCACCTTGAGCCACGCATTCCATGGGGTCAATTCCTTTTTCAGGTTTTCTACCAAAGAAATCTTCATAAACTTTCTGTACCGAAGGCATTCGAGATGGACCACCGACCATGATTATCTTTTTAATATCAGATTTCTTTAGTTTTGAATCACGTAATGCACGTTCCATTGGTGGAATTAATCGGTTCAAAATTGGATCAATCAGTTCTTCAAATTTGGCTCGAGTTAATTCCAAGTCTAAACTAAGTGGTTGACCATCTTTACCCATTGCAATAAATGGTAGGTTTATTCGGGTTGAATATGTGGTAGAAAGTTCAATTTTAGCTTTTTCTGCAGCGTCTATGACCCGCATCATGGCTTGGGAATCTTTGGAAATATCAACATCAGTTTGTTTCTTGAATTTCTTAATGATCCATTCTTTCACTGCTTCATCCATATCGGTTCCACCGAGTGCTGTGTCTCCTGAAGTGGATAACACTTCAAAAACACCTTCACCCATTTCCATGATGGTTACATCAAATGTTCCTCCACCTAAGTCTAATACTGCAACTTTCATGGAACCTTGATCGGTTTTGTCTAAACCATATGCAATACATGCAGCGGTTGGTTCATTAATAATTCGAACGACATCCAAACCTGCAATACGTCCTGCATCTTTAGTGGCTGTGCGCTGTGCGTCATTGAAATAAGCGGGTACTGTAATAACTGCTTTTTCTAATTTTTCTCCTAAGTAATCTTCTGCATCTTTCTTAATTTTTTGTAAGATCATTGCACTGATTTCTTCAGGAGTATATTCTCTATTGTCAATGCGGATTTTTTCATTTGTCCCCATTTTTCGTTTAATTTTTCGAATGGTACGATCTGGATTAGAAATCGCTTGCCGTCGAGCTGGTTCTCCCACCAAACGAGTTCCATCTTTCAAGAATGCAACATATGATGGAAAAGCTTTACCACCTAAAGATACACCCTCTGCTGCTGGGATTATCTCAGGTTTTCCTCCGATCATTACAGATGCGGCTGAATTTGATGTACCAAGATCAATACCAATAATTTTCTCTTTCCTAACCTTCTTTTTTTCGTCAGTCATGATATTCACTTCCGGTTATTTTTAATTGTGGTTATTATCAAGCATAAATGTGTGATAACTAAGAAAAATAAGTTAATGATCCTATATAAATTTTGTTAACCTAAAGTTGTCATTATGGATAAATTGTTTTTGATTGTCAATTTTCATTAATCAATTCACAAAAATTTTTTTATTTTTGAAATATTATCATATTTAATGCCGGAACAATCCGACGAACTAACCCATTGGGTTATCCAAAGTATGTATTTACTTTTAGATGGGCAAGTTTCGGATACAATAATTTTATCTTCGCACAAATTAAACACTATTTTAGAACACAAATGCGGTGTTAATTTGAAAATCGATCGCATTGGCAGGTATCTGGCTCGTTTTTCCCGTGAACATAAATTAAAGCGCTTGACAACTAAAATTCCAAAATATGAAATTAAGAAGGAACTTTTGCTGAAAATTCTGAAATCCTATTCCATTCAAACAACCTAATAAGTGATTGTGCTCAAATTGCCGCAAACTACACATCAACGCCGATATGATCATTTCGTTAAAGCTGGATTAGATGCCTATAAGAAAGCAGTAGAATCAAAATCAACCAAAAAAACTACAGCTTTAGTTCAGCAATCCTTGGACTACTTTTCAAAAGCTGTCAAGATGACAGATCTTGTTGCCATGGAAGATCGTATTCCCTACTTAAATGAATATTTTGTTCTCAACTATGCAATTCTTGCCAACACTCTTTCTATAGAGAATAAAATTGAGGAAGCAATTCTAACCTACCAAAAGGCTTTGAATATAAATGAAAAAACTTTGAATAATCAAGAAACTCTTATTCGAGATTGTTTCATTTCAACGGAAATTTCAAAGTTATATATCTATCAAAAAAATAAGATTCTTGCAGAAAAAAATCTGTGGAGGATTTTGAAAAATACCAAAAAATTGGAAGATATTAAAAAGGCAATTAAATACTTATTACAAATTCGTGATTTTTTTATTCAACTTGATAATCAAGAGGGCATTAAGCAAACTTGGAAGATGTTGCTTAAAATTGCAACAAAAGGAAAAGAAGAAGATCTTGTGCCTATTCGTGCGGAAATTTACGAACAATATGGGCGATTTTTAGTGAAAAACGAAGGACAAAATCCCCATAACGCTTTGAAGCAAAAGAAACGCGCTAAAAAATACTGGAAAAAGGCAATTTTGCTGTATAATCGTGCAAAATTATCCAAAAAAACCAAAAAACTAGAAAAATTAATAGATAAATTATGAAATAAGTATATTATTATCTTAACCTTTCAATGTTTGCACTACTTCTCATGAAGAATGCCATCCGCGTTCTTCCATAATCCGATCAACTAAATATTCAGTTTCCTTGAGTGATATACCTTGGATTTGCTCTTCTTCGATAGTAACCAACTGATGAGAAAGCAATTGTGAGATCCCTTTTGTCCAATCTGGATCAGATATTTTGAAGTTAGTTTGGAAAAATTTTTGCAGAATTTTCAAATTAAAATTACCAAAATCCATCAATAATGTAAGCACATCATAAACAAACTCAAATGTTATCTTATCTTGATATAGAAGTTTAAGAACTTCTATTGCAAAGCTTATTTTTTCACGTTGGTATTGGAGAAATTTCATAGTATATTTACGTTCTTGATGGTTTTTGCATACATTTCCTTTAGATGAAGGATAGTTTCGGCACATATTTGGGTGAAAACCATGAATAATACAATATGATTCTCTAACAGAATCTCCATTTTCTAAGTTCCAAGCCAGAAATAAACATTCGGTTGAATTTTGAGAGTCTTTTAGAAAAAATTTTTGTGCCAAATCAAAGTGTTTTTTCCATATCTGACGTTTTGAGGGAATGTAATAGTCGATCTGGCCTGTTTGCAAATTTTTTTTCTCCCAATGTGTTTGAATTTGGTTATAAAGTTCTATATAGGGATTAAATGGGAGCTTTTGCTGGGAGAAAAATAAAGGATTCTTTTGATGAAGTATTTCTTCTGAAGTAAAATGAATTTGACCTTCAAATTCAATACAACATCGTCCACATCGAGAACATAAATTCAATTCCATATAAAATATATTAAGAATCAAGGTGAAATGAAATTTTGCATTTATCAAATTTCTTCAAAAAGCGAAGCATTTTTTGGGTTATTTGCCCACATGATGGTTAGAGTAGAAATGCCGCTATCCGATCGAAATCGCCGATTCAAGAGTAAAAGTGAGATAAAGCAGAAAAATAACCAAAAATCTGAAGAAAATACATTTCGGCAAAAATTTTTCGCAATTTTTATTTCTCCTGTTAAGTTTTTCTTTATAAGAATGCGAGAACTTTTTTTAGGTCGAACTGATAAACAATTAAGCGGTGAAAAGCCTTCTTTTCTTGGAAAACGTATGTTCTTTTTATTAGGTCTGTTTTCCCTTACTTCTTTTATTCTGTTTGCTGAAATGAACCAAAATTTATTCGCTAGTCCAATAATTTTAAGAATACTTGATGTTTTAACCTTAAGTGATCCCTATTCCTTTGGAATCGCCTTAACTTTCGTTTTTATCGAGCTCAGCTTTTTAAATTGCAATGATAAAATCCATTTATGGTTTTTCGGCAAATTATACGTCGTTAAACAGTTGATTTTATTTGTAGGATTATTCGTAGGAAATTTGTTCCTAAATCGGTATATAATTAGTCTAGGTTTTGATTTTTATGCCTTATTGCTTATGTTAGCAGGATTATGGCTTATTTTTCAAACCATCCGTATTTTTAATGGGGCAAAAATTGGTGCAACAAAGACAGAAGCTAAAATTTCGGAGCGTTATTCTCCATTTCTCTTCTTCATTGCTGTAGTTACTCCATTTATTATTTTAGGTGTTCTCATTTTTCTTTCTTGGGTTTTTCGCTATTATATTGTGATATTCACTTTAGATTACATAGGACATCCTGATCATAATCCTCAACTTGCTTTAGAAATATACACAAAGGAAATGGGTGTAATTATGCCAATGATTTATACAGGTATGTTTTTTGTGTTTGTAATGATGATCTCTCAAGTGATTTTAAGTCGGAAAAAGGGAGCAACAAAACGTGCCGGTGCTTATGATAATTTTACTTTCGGATTAATTAGTTTTGTAATGTTTCTTTATTCTTTATATAACATAGCTTTGTACTTATTCTTAGATCACAAATTTTTAGAAGGATTTAGCACGGTTCTTGGTAGCACTTCTCATAGTGGGGGAGCTTTCTTTGTAGAATATATGATTACAATTGTATTTTTGATTTGGATAATTGTAGATTTACACAAGCAATTTGAAAAAGGAGTTTTATTTTTTACGAAAGATGGAATGATTCTCTTTTTACTCGGCGCAATATTTGCCCAAACAACTGCAAGATATGGAATTGTAGCTGGAAAAGCCAGTGTTAATAATACACTTGCAAACTTCATAAAATATGACTACATGATACTTCCTTGGATTATTCTTCTATTTTTAGGGGTAACAATTGTTTCCTATTGGATTCGTCCACAAGAAATGTCAATGTTCTTGCACATGAGTAAATCTGCCGTAGATGATAAAGATAAAGGAATGGAGAATATTTTACGTTTTCTTAAACGAGAATTTATTCGCAGAGGTGAGAAATTCGAAATTTCACCGGATATAATCAATTCATTAAGAAAAATTACTTCCTATCCATCTCAAGTTATTTGGGCCTTAATTTATCGCCTAAATGATCAATATATTGATGTTCACCTACAATTCGAGAAAGATGAAAATCAAAAGAAAATTGTTTATTTTGATTTCCTTCCGATTACGACTAAATATCAAAAGAGTAAAGAAGCAGAATACAGGGCGAAAACATATCTGTCTTCTTATTTTGTCCAAAGTCTCCAGACAGGTCCAAAGAAAAAGTTGGCTGTAAGCAAGAAGAAAATATCTTCTTCTAAGCAAACTGATGTTTTTATTCAAAGTCTTTCTCACACATATGCTAAAAAAGTTCAAATGGAAAAAGAACAAAAAGAGAAACAAATCCAGCAAGGGGAACAATTTACTGAAGAATGGTTAAATAAAGAAATGGATAATGAAACCAAAAAGCTTGTTTATGAAATTGTAAAAAAAGAATATATTCGTCGGATTACTCATATATCAGATTATCCAAACGAGATCCGATTCCGAATGTCAGATATCGTTGGCACAATTGAAAAATCAACCGGAATTCCAGTGGGGAGATTATTTCCATTTTTATACCAGTTGGCAGCTGAAAATTGGAATTTCTTGCTCTCGGCTGATTTTGTTGATGCTAAACATCCAGATGATCGTTTAATAGAATTTCTTCCAATCGATGATTGGGAATTATATTCTTTAATGCGTGAATACAGACCAGAAACCCTTCGTGAAATACATATCTTAATGCAAACGTGGTTTGATCGAAATATTAATTTTAAACGAAAAAAATTAGAAAGATTACCCCCGTTAGAGTACACTGATGAAGATGCAGAATTCGAACGTTCTTATCGTTCTAAATGGTTTGCTCAAACAATGCATTACTTTGCAAAACACTATCAGACCAGACAAAGAGAGCAAGATTTCCATTCACGTGGTGCTTTACTCCATAAATCTTTTAAAAAAATAGGTGTTCCGTTTCTCTAAGGTGATTATTCTTGGTAGGGCAACTTTTCTTAATCGTTGGAAATAGTGGAAGTGGTAAAGATACGATTTTATCGATGATTAAAAAATACTGGCCGAAAAATAAACCCAAGATAATCATTCCTCGCCGTTATATTACCAGAAAAAAACATCCATCTGAAAATTTTCATGCAATCTCACGACAACGATTTCAACGCATGAAATCACAAGGTAAATTTTCATTAACATGGGAAAGTTATGGAAATTACTATGGTGTATCTTCAAAACTAAATAAATGGTTAGAAAAGGGGTATTGGGTCTTAGTCAACGTGAGTCGCTCCATTATCCCCTCATGTAAGGAGCAATATTCTGGTTGTAAGGTTATATATATCCATGTTCCATTTAAAATATTAGAAAATAGAATTCAAAAGCGTGGAAGGGAAAAACAAAATGAGCAAGCTTATTTCGAACGCTTAAAACGAGCTCAGGAAAATTATATCTTGGAAAAAGCAGATATCACGATTGATAATTCCGACAATATTGAAAAAGCGGTGGAACAAGTGATTAATTTTCTATATCAATACTGATGCAATTGATGAATTTTAGGCTTTTATTTGGAGAAAGTGAAATTTTAATGGCTCAAACAAGAAAAATATCTTTAGTTGGATTTCGATTTGCGGGAAAAACTACTTTCGGACGGGCTTTAGCTGATGAAATTTCCATTAGGTTTATGGATATTGATTCCTTAATTGTTCAAAGTGCTCGAAAATCTATTTCTGAAATATTTAAAACTGATGGTGCTGCATACTTTCGATTATTAGAAGAAAAAATTATTTACGATACATTTAATTCTGACATTTCATCAATAATTGCTGTAGGAGGGGGTGCAGTAAGTTCTTCCAAGAATCGCAAAATAATTAAAAATAATTCATATGTGGTATACTTGGATGTAGAAGAATCTGTTCTTCTTAGCCGTTATCATCGCTTAGAAATGCAAAAAGATGAGTTTCGTCCTCGTTTAACCTCTTTATCTCTTGAAGATGAAGTATCCTTTCTACTCCATCAACGGAAACCTTATTATCAAGAGATAGCAGATCTGATTATTCCTTTAGAAAATGCTTTAATATCTGAAAATCTAAATGTTATTATCAGTAAATTAGAGAAGCATGGGCCTAAATGGTTGAAGAATAAATTAGCAAATAGAAATTAGGATAGATCTAAGATAAGGACGTATCAAAAATGGAAAATTTAATCATAATTCTTTATTACAGTCGAGAAAATCATACGAAAACGTTAGCTAAACGATTTTTAGACATCTTTCGGGAATTTCTCCCTATGAATTTTCGGATAGAAATGATGCATGCTACTGAAATTGACTATACTAAATTAAAAACATGTGCTGGTATTGTAGTAGGTTCTCCTGATTATTTTGGTTATGTAAGTGGTTACATTAAGATATTTTTCGATGAAATTTATCTACATAAAGAGGAATATCACAAACGACCGATTATTGGGTTTATTACTCACGGTGGAGGAGGAAAAGCGGAAAAAAAACTACGTGATTTGTTTACTTATTTTGATTTTGAAATTATCGATCCCATAATTTCTGTTAAGTTAGATAACATAACCAGTAAAATTGAAAACCAGATACAAAAAAGTGGATTAAAAATGCTTAAGTTAATTAAAAAGCCAAGCAACTAAGCTGTTTCATGAAGTAGAAGTTTTACCATTTCGACAAATCCCTTACCTGCTTCTTGTTGGGTAATATAGGCAGGGAGATGGGTGATTTCATCTTTAAACCTCATGATATTTGCGACCCCTATTGAATTCGGGAAAAATTTAAACATGGGTTGATCATTGGGTGAATCTCCCACAAACAATCCCCAATCTGGATATAAATCCAAATCTATTCCTAATAATTCCTTACTCAATCGTTTGGTCATCTTCAGTTTATTAAAATCCCCAAACCAGCCATTAACATGGATACTGCTGACCTTGGTGGTGGCGCCGTATTTGTGAAAAATCTCTTCAATTTTTCTAATCTGCTCTTTATTGTGTGGAGGGACATCTTCACAGAAATCGATTGCTAAATCAAATAAGCGGTAAGGCTGATCAGAAGCTACGGCTAAAGTGGGAATTTGGGAAAAAATCTCTTGTTTGATGAGTTCAAATTTCTTACGATTTTGCTTGATGTCTTCAGGTTTTTGATAGAATTTCATGATGAGTTTTGAAGGTTTTTTAGAATGATCCATGTAAGTATAAAGTGCCCCATTTTCACCTACAACCCCTGAAACGGGCCACATTCGAGCAATTTGATCTACCCATCCGGCACATCTACCCGTAATTGGCACTACGTGGATTCCCGCTCTTTTTAATTTCCATAATGCTTGATAAGTTTCAGGTAATAGTTTTCCATGAAATGTCAGAGTATCATCAATATCGCAGAATACCACTTTTATTTTTTTAATATCCGCTGAAGAAAATTGATTAACTGGTTGAAGGGATTTCATAAACAAAATGACACTTTTATTTTTTTTAAATATTCGCTGAAGAAAATTGATTAACTGGTTGAAGGGATTTCATAAACAAAAAGGTTTTTGTTGAAAATTCTTCTAATGTCGTCGCTTTTTCTTATTTTTTTTTATTCCAGATACATCTGTTTTAAATCGGTATTGTATTATTTGAATTAATAGATCGAAAAGATTTTCATCCACATCTTGATAATATTTTTGAAATTCGGATAATGCTTCATTGAAATCTCTTTTTTTCCAAGTTTTGATTAAATCACGTAGATTTTCTGCGCGATCGAACAAATTCTGAAATTCCTGTTGCAAAATCAAGATTTGCGACTCATCATCAATAATATCTAATGCTTTTTTAATAATGTTTTTTTCATAATCCAATTCCATATATTGCCATGGGGTGTTTTGAATAAAACCTTCAGTATTAATGACAAATGTATCGAATGTGGGATTCTTTTTGTATTCTAAATCATAATACCATGTGAAAAGAAATGGATTCTGATACTTTTTTGGGAAGAAATTGGCGAAAAATCGATTATATATTGGAGCCAAGTTTTTATGTTCATACTTAGTATGAAGTATAGTAATCGGCATATCGATGATGACTGCATGAAGAACATTTTGAACACAATAATCGCCATATTGTTTAAGTAATTCTCGCAAGGAAACTTTGATTTCGGATTTTTCAGTTTCACCAATATTGATGGCTAAGTCTAGTTTTTCATAGCCGGCATTTTTTCCCGATCTTGTGAAAAAGGCTATGAACCGATGCTCACAGCAAATTCCTTCTTCAATTTGCACCTTTACTAACCCCATTTTCTTTGTTTCAAATAGAGAAAGCGGTAATTGGATATGTTTTTCAACATTGCAAATTGGACATTGAATATGAACTTCTCTTGTTTCACTCATTACTTCAATCAAAAATTTCCCAATTATTTGAATCTTATCTTTTCTATAAAAGAAAATTTTATACAATCATTGTAATATCATCCTCATGTTATGTGATTTTAAACTTGAATTAGTCATATACATAAGCATAGTATCCTCATAAGAACAACAAACCCTCCTTGTGAAGAATCATGGTATACATAAAAAGAATGATCTGTGCTGGATTTAAGAGCTTTCGCAAGCGAACCATAATCAATTTTGATAAGGGTTTCACAGCAATTGTTGGCGCAAATGGTTCAGGAAAAAGTAATATTATTGATGCGTTTTCTTTTGTCTTAGGTGAACTCTCTTCAAAGACCCTGCGTGCAAATAACATAAAAGACCTGATCTCAAACGGGGGGAAAGGATTTGAACCAAGTCAAACTGCTTCAGTGGAAATTTTTTTTGATAATTCTGATCAAGGATTCCCTCTTGAGAGTCAAGAAGTATGTATTTCCCGCAAAATTAATCGATCGGGACAAAGTGTATATAAAATTAATAATAAAAGAACAACACGTAAAGAAATCATTAATTTGCTAGATTTGGCTGGTTTTATGCCGAATTCATCAAATATGATTATGCAAGGCGAGCTTTTCCGTTTGATTAACATGAGTCCCAATGACCGAAGAGAATTGATTGAAGAAATTGCTGGGATTTCGTCCTATAACAACAAGAAACAATCTGCAGAAGAAGAATTAAATCAAGTTCAAAGTAATTTGGCTCAAGTTTCTTTATTATTAAACGAAGTATATCTCCAATTAGAACAGTTGGAGAAAGAAAAACAAGATGCAGAGAAATTCCTTGAATTAGAAGCCAAAGAAAAAATACATCAAAATGCTTTTATCCAAACTCAAATCAATCAAACAAAACATAATTTGGAAGTAATGGGCGAAAAAAAGGTTTTAATCACACAGCAGATCCAAGAAATTCAAGCCAAGCAGAAAGATTTGCATGCAGAAATTGGAGATATTGAATTAAAAATCCATGCACTACTTCCAAAAATTAGAGATCTTCAAGATGAAGAATTAAGAAAATTAACATCTCAATTAAAATTAATAAAAGAAGAGATTACAGAACAGAACGCATCGTTAAAATACTCTAAGCAAAACTTAGAAAATTTTGAGGATGAACGGAAAAAATTATATGCTAAAATCTCAGAACTTGAGCAAGAAGAACATCAAGTTTTACAAAAGATTACAGATTTAGAGAATAAAAAGGAATCATTTTCTGAACAAATCCAAATCAAAGAAAACGAAATTCAAACTTTTAATAATCAATTAGAAACGATTGATCGAGATTATATCGAACTAAAAAAAAAAGCCAACCAACTCCAAAATCGAATTGATCAAGTAAAAGACAAGCGTTCGGAAATCGATTTAGCCTTAAAGGTTAACCAAAGACGGATTAAAGATTTAGAGACACGAAAAATTTCACTAGATCAAAAAATATATCAAAAACTGCAAGAAATTGAAAAATTAAAACAAAATGTTGCAGATTTGGAAAAAAAACAAATGGAAAAATTGGGATTATCAGAGATCAATTCATTTTCCAAGGGTAATATTGAAAAGAAAATTGAAGAATTGGAAGAAAATGTGGTTCGATGGCAACACGAAATGAAAAACATTAAGCCAATTCTTCTTCAAAAACAACAAAAAGTGTTTGAACTTCAATCTCAACAACGATTAGAAAAAGAAATGAATCATGCTGGACGTATTTCCGCTATTCTTAAAGAATTAAGGCAAAAAAGTCAAATAGAAGGGATACATGGTAGTATTGCTGAATTAGGAACCACAGATCCAAAATTTCAAAAGGCGTTGGATATGGCGGTAGGATCTCGCTTCCAATATATTGTAGTGGACAATCAACAAGTTGGTGAAATGTGCATTAAATACTTGAAAAAGAAAAATCTCGGACGTGCTTCTTTTATTCCTCTTCAAGAAATAAAATATTCTCCCTTTTCTCCATCTCTACCATCCAATAAAAAAATCTTTGGACGTGCGATAGATCTAATCAAATTTGACCAGAAATTTTACCATGCATTTGAATATATTTTTGGTCGCATTATCATTGTCGAAGATTTGATAACAGCACGTCAGTTACAAGTTCCTGCTAAACGGGTTACGCTTGATGGTGATATTGTGGATGGATCAAATCTCATGACTGGGGGAAAAATGAAATCTTCTTCCCGTTTTGGTTTTTTCAAGGGTAAAACAGAAAAAAATATCTTACATCAAGAAAAAGCAGAATTAGCAGATTTATTACAACAAGAAAACCAACTTTCAGTTCAAATTCGGCATGCTCAAGATGAAATATCTCGTTTATACAAGATAAAAATTTCAGGTGCCAACAAGACCAAAGAAATCAGTGAGCAAATTGCGATTAACAATGCGAAAATTCACCAACTTCATGCTGATATTGTTCAAAATAAGAAAGAAATTGAACAATTGGAAATGAATATTCAAGATTTTTCCCAATTATTGAAAGAAAATCAAGATACATTCAAGGAAATTTCAAATGAGTTAGATATGCTAAAAACTCAATTGGCAGATATTCAAAAACAATTAGATTCTTCTGAAGAAAGTCAAATTAAAACAAAATTGAGAAAAACTGAGAAAGAATTGGCAGACTTCACTAAAAATTTAAATAAGATTGAAGTAGAATTGGCAAAAAACCAAACGATTTTATCCGATACTTTACGAAAAAACCGTAAAGAAGCTCAAGCTTTAATCAAAGAAAAAAGTGAACAAATAGAAAAGAGTTATCAACAAATTCAAGATTTAACTGAGCGAATAAGCGAATCACAAGCTCAATTTGACTCATTACAAACGACTGTAGATCAAAAAAGCCAAAAGCTTGCAAAAATCCTTAAAGAAAAAGATAATTTAACGATGCAAATCTCAGAAAAGAAAATTCAAGTTGCCAAATTTGAAAATCAAGTTCATCCTCTAAACATGCAACTCAATACTATCGAAATTAAAGCAAATGAAATGGAAATTAAGATTCAAGAATGGAAATGCCAAATCAATCCTGAAGTGAGAATTGAACCCTTACTATTGGAGAAATCTCCCGATTACCATCAAAAACAATTAAGGGAAATACAAAAATTGAAAGATCAACTTGGACCAGTAAATTTGCGTGCAATTGATAAGTATCGTGAAATTGAAGTTAGATTTAATGAACTACAACAGAAAAATGAACAAGTCATCGACGAACGCGAAGCGATTCTTGCCTTTATCGATTCTTTGGAACAAGAAAAACTCCGAGTTTTTATGAATAATTTCAATGCCATTAATTCAAATTTTGGATATGTATTCGGTAAATTATCACCTGGAGGGGAAGCTAAATTGGAATTGGAAAATCCAGAAACACCCTTTGATGGTGGAATTCAAATTCTTGCTCGTCCAGGGGAAAAGAAATGGTGTTTAACCCAAGCTATGTCTGGCGGCGAAAAAACACTAACAATTATTGCCTTAATTTTAGGGATTCAAATGCACGTTCCTTCCCCATATTATATATTAGATGAAATCGATGCGGCTTTAGACGATGTCAATGCTTCTCTCGTGGCAGAAATGATCAAAGAACTCTCCGTTAAATCACAATTTGTAATAATTACGCATAGAGATGTGACAATGGCGCGTGTAGACCACTTACTTGGAGTTTCAAACATCGAAGGAGTTACATCTGTATTAAACCTTTCAATTCAGAAAGTTCTTCAACAAATTCAAGCAAATGAGAATAAGAATGAGGGTGTAATTCAAACCTAACAATAGGAGGTAATAATGATGGATGGAAAAGCAAATAATAATCTTCGATTAGAATTGGAAGCATTGATTTTTTCTTCCTCGAAGGGATTATCACTCAAAGAAATTCAAAAAGCATTGAAAATTGAGGATGTTACAATTATTCCCAAATTGATTTCTGAAATAAACGATTTAAACCTCCAAAATAATTCGGTATTATACATATCCTATGATGGATTTCAATATCAATTTAATCTCAAAGAGAAATATCTAGATCACCCGGTGATCCAACCATTTACTGCTGGTTCTGATTTGAATAAAGCCCAAATTAAAACGCTTGCGTTTATTGCATACAATCAACCTGTGGAATATCAAGATATCATTGATTTTGTAGGACGTGGTTCAAAAAAAGCGATTCAAGTCCTCCTTCATCGAAAGTTTATATCTTATGATACAGACAAGTATGAAATTTTAGATCACGAGGGAAAAGAAAAAAGGATAAAAGTTAAAATATTTCAAACTACTGAGCATTTTGCAGAATATTTTCATATTTCCAATGATATTAGTTTGATTCAAGATCTAATTGAAGGGGTTCTGGAAAAAGGATGAAAATCATCATTTGTGATAAATTGAACGAACTTCACGGATGACCAATCCAATTAAATCACTTTTTCGATTGATACAGTAGAATTTCGCCCCCATTTCTTTTAAACTTTTAATATAAGATTGCTCTAATTCTTCTTCATATCCATCTATAAAGAAACATATCAGCATATTTCCCATTTGTAGGAGATTTTGGAAATCAGAAAACGATTGATTCCAATTTTGAATCTCAAAATCCGTAATTACCAAAATACAACTTTTTGAATCTGCCTTTTTAGCTAAATTAATCATTTTTTGAGATGGAAGAATTGTACCACTCCCTTGATAGTCTAATAAATGTTTTTCTAAGTAATGAATATCATTTGACCATTTGGTGGATCGCGTTTTTTCTGAAAAATTAATTACTGCTGCATATGAACCTTGAGATAATGAATAATGAAGGGCAGCAAAACTCGCCAAAAGTGCTACATGGAATTTTCCCGAGATTTTATCGTTATGAAAATTCCAATCCATTGATCCAGAACTATCGAGTACAATCATTAAATCTGGGAGTTGTTCGTGAATCTTTGTTCCAGGCCCCAGAAGATAATTCCATTTTTTAGTCGTTACATTTGGAATTAATATTGGGCTTGAAATCAAAGACTGAACTATATCTAGATCTTCTAAAGGATCACCCAACCGCCATTTTTCGATTGATACTGGGATACTTCCCCCTGGTTTTTGAATGGTAATTTCGAATTTGAGTAAATTTTTTGCCTGACTTCTATACCAGATCGCTTGTTTCTCTCGACTGTCATTTATTCCATATAATTGAGCTACAGCTTGAAATCTTCCAAATTCATGATTTCGTGCAAAATTTTCAAAATCATCATCAATAGTTCTGCCTTTATCCTTTGAATTTTGCACTTCCTCTGACTCTTCAGATTTTGCCCTATTGTAATCAATGGTTTGAGTCAAGTCTCCGAATGATTCTTTCACATCATCAGGAATTTGGAGTGGATTCTCCAGAAATTGCTGGGATTCTCCTGTTTGGCTATGATTCGATGAATCACTTGAAATTTTGTTTCTTAAATTCTCTTTTAAAGAACATTCTTCTTTTAAAATAGGCTTCAATAATTTTGCGATCTTTTTTAGATTTTTCGACCAAATATCCTCATTTTCAACTGAAGAAATAATGAGTTTGCAGATTTTACTGCATACATCATGAATTTGAGTATCAGAATGAAGGGATTGGATGAATTGGATATCCCAGAGTATTTCATAGCAGTGAATCAATATTTTCCATAATTTACTTGCTTTTTTGAACTGTTCTGGTGTTTCATTTTCTTTTATGTGTTTTTGCATTTCCCATTCCATTATTTGCGGAAAAAATTGATGATTTTTGAAATCAATTAACAAATCGCTAAATATATTTACTATAATTGGGGCAAAATATTGGTGAACTTTTGCTTCTAACACAGAATTTAACAAGATCATATTGGTGAAGTTATCATATGGGCAAAAGACATAATGGGAAATTTCGTGAAGACTTAATGAGAAGAAATAGTCATGATATTCTTGGGTTAGAATAATATCATGAGTATTTGCCAAGTTTAGTGTAATTTGATATGATTCGAAATCAATAAAAAAGCCGGTCTTTTTTGAATAATCAAAAATTAAATTGGGAGTTGGTAATGAGGGATAATAATAAAATTTCAAAGCGACATCAAAAGCTTTCTCCGCAATTTTCCTTATTTTTTGTTCTTCCGAATTAATTGATGATACTTCTTGCATTTTTATTTTCAACCCCCCATTATTCTTCATAAAAATCATCAGAGAAGAGGGATTTCTTTTTTTCACCTGAAAGTAAATCAAGAGATTTTTGCGCTGAAGTGCCATCTTTTGGGCTTTCCAAGAAGGAGAGTTCTTCTTCTTTTTTTTGTTGAGCAATTTTTGATTCTTGGAGTAATTCATCCATAGTTTTCAGCATATTTTGATGATTTTTTTCAATCTCTTTTCTTAGTTTTCTTGCCATTTCCCCACCATAAAAGCTGAAATTTACAATATCGTGGGGGTTTGTTCCTGTAACATTTACTTCCAACTCAATATCTTCTGTTCTTAGTCGATAAGTGCCGCGACGTTGAGTTGATTCGCGAAGTTTTCTGCTGAACTGGGGAATAAGACTATCTACAGTAAATCTTATAGTATTCCAGATTTCCAAAGAGCAATTAAATGTATATAGTGTTAGAACCCTTATTTTTTCATTAAGCATGGAGATTAAATAACCTCGATTAGGAAAATCCATATTATATAATAGTTCTTTGCGAATTTTTACCAAAAGGTCCACATTTTTTGTATGATAGGCTTCAGATATTTGATGAATCTTTTCGCGGTAGGCTTTAGAATCTAATTTTTTAGCCAAAGGAAGTAGATCTTGATGAACAATAAGATCAATTTTTGCAAATGTTTTTAATTGCTCCAAAGCATCATCTGGAGCTTTTCCTTCCCGTAAAAGGTCCACTGTTTTATATGCTTTTGAACGGTTTAGAAATCTTTTTCGCACCATTTTTAAAATATTTTTGGTAAATGCGTATTTATTGCCCCAAAAAGGTGCTTGATTTAAGAATCGATCAACATATTTAACCCGATGGGCTATAACGTAGGGAGCTACCGTTTCAATAACGTTTAGGGTAATTTCAGGCATTCCTAACAACCAAGTTAAAGCTCTACCATATCGGAGCAGATCTTTAGCCACACGAACTGATAAAATCGAATCACAATTGGAACACGGAATTTTTTCAGGGATATTGTAATGACAACCAGCACACAACCCTGTACTTGGTTTCAAATAGTCAGAATTTCCCTTATCAATTCTATCACAAAGTGTATATTCCCGAATAATCGCATGTATATAGTTTTCTGCTTCCAAACTACATGGAACCTCGCCGACTTCAAACCAGATGTTCAAGACATCTTCTTCTGATAATACTTCTGGAATTTGAACCAACTCATCATATCCTCCCAGTTTTTCATCTCGACTGCGAAGAATTTGGGAAAGATCTTGGGATGTAGGCATTGAGATGGGAACCGAAATTCCAAAACGATCTAAAAATGGCATGGAAAGTTCGAATGTTCCTACATCATTAGGATTAAAAGTTGCATAAATACAATATTTTGAGACATCTAGCACAGAATCATAGTATTTGATTTTTCCTTCAGCTAAAAGAGAGAGAAGGATATTTTGTGTATACGGCGAACATCGATTTACTTCATCGATAATTTTCCAGAAACTAGTCGCAAATGTGCGCCAGATAACCTTTTCTTGTCCTTCTTTCAATAACTTGGGTAAATTCAAAGTAGCAATAATTTTTTCTTCGGTTAACTGAGGATGGCCCCGTAAAATACATTCTTCTGCTTCATCCATGGTCATTCCAGTAAACATTCTTCCCAAATACTTTACAATTGATGTCTTTCCTCCACCATGTCCTCCTACTAGTAGCATGGCTGAATTGGGGACTAATGCATTAAGAATGCAAAGTGTTAAGATTTCTGGTAATTCAAAAGCCTTTCCTCTTTTTGACGTTTTTTTCTTTTTCTTTTTAGTAGATTTTTTTGATCTATGAGGTTGAGGATTTAAGAAATCAGTAAGAAGGGTTTTTGGAGCATATTTTAGTAATAGAGTATTGCTATGGACGAATAGTTGATTTGCTTGAATGGTGTTAATAATGAACCAGACTTTTTCTCTGAAATAATTATGTTCTGTTTCCATCTTTTCTTCTTCGCCACGATTTTTTATATAAATGAAAAGTAATGTAAAGTAATGTGAAATAATATAAAATTACCTAAAATAATCTAAAATAATCTAAGAATGAACTTCTTTAATTCTTTCTATTCCCACATCAATAAAATACAATAACACCCCCTTTTAAAAGAAGGGTTTGTTGTGCGAAAAATCATAAAAATTATAGGAAACAATTTGCGTTATGGTTATATGGATGAAAATAAAAAAACCGAAAACCCCAATCAAGAAGAAGATGAACAAAAATCACATGATTTAATAAAAGATTCTGAATCTGCTGAAGAAAAAAACTCTGATAATATCGATGAAAATCTTCAAAAATTACTCTCTGAAGAAGAACGTGAAAAGATGGAAAAGAATTTAGATTTAGTTGTCTCATATTTAGAAGATATTGGAATTGTAGATATGAATATTGATCGGAAAAAAATGATTATTGCTATCCCTTTTGATTATGAAGATTTTACGTTTTTGAGCCATATTGTAATGAGTGCCGATTGGATTTTGATTAAGACTTCCATCTTTGAGATAGAGCGTTTAGCTGAATCCTCTTTAATAAATCTTTTTGCAGAAGTTTTGAAGGGAAATTTTATTTTGAACAGTGTGGTTTATTCACTTGACCCTGAAAATAAGAGTATTTGGGCTCAAGCAGATGTACCTATTTCTGCGGATTTTGATACTTTTAAGCTAAGTTATTTCAGTATTGTCTTTGCGATCGATTATTTTATGAAAAACATTAGTTCAAAGCTGCAGATGAATCTGAAATCAACAGCCGAAAAAAAGGATTTTCGTGATACTACTACTTCAAATTTGTATATCTGAATAGCATCGTTCTAAAAATTTTTTATTTTTGAATGATTTTATTCAATCGTGCCGAAGTCTAATCCTAAACATATTAAAAAAAAAGTAGTATACCAGCGAAGTAAGTCTTTGCAGAAACACACTATTCCAACCCGTTATTGGATAATGGGGGTTTTTGGAATAGTTATTATTGCTGGTGTAATTGTTCTTGCAGTAACTTGGGATGATATTACAGGAAATGTGAACAATGATGATGATAATCCTCAAAAACTCTCTCGTGTTGTTGATGGGTGCTGGGTTACCATGGCTTATCGGATTTACTATGACAAAAATGGAGATGGAGAGATTGATTATACTGGACTTGATGTGGAAATTTACGATGAGAAAACTATTGATTATCCATTTACTACCCAGGTAACCACGGAAAGATTAATTTTAGGATGGTATCGAGGTTTATTAGGTTTAGCCAAAGGTGAAGAAGATTATATTAATATCGAAGCTTTTGTTGATACTGATGGAGATGGTCGTAATGATGATTCTGGCGAACCTCCTCTCGGTTATACGGTTGGGACTTTAAAGTATAAAGCTCTCATTATCTTTGTGCATATTATTGAAATATATGCAGAAGAAGGTTTCGATCCAAACACTATTCCATATTATCCTACAGCCATAACTAACCCAATAACCACAAATAATAATTTTCCCGCTCTTTTTAGTTACTTTTCGAAGATGAAGAAATGTGCAGTATAAGATTTTTCCTTTTTCTGCCTTTTTTGGATATGATCTTGCAAAAATGGGTTTAATCACTGCCTTAATTGATCCAAATATTGGCGGTATTCTTATATCTGGATCTCAAGGTTGCGGAAAAACAGTCATTGCAAGATCACTTCAAGCTTTACTGCCCTCAGAATCTCCATTTGTAGATATTCCTTTAGGCGTTTCAGAGGATATGTTGATTGGAACTCTTGATTTGGAACATACTATTAAAACGGGAGAAAAAAGATTCATAAAAGGATTGTTATCTAAAGCTAACGGTGGAATATTATTTATTGATGAAATTAATTTGATGCAAGATCATATTATTGATTTACTTCTAGATGTTAGTGAATCACATTTTCAGAATATTGAGCGGGAAGGTTTTTCTCTTCAAGAACAAGTTTGTTTCACCTTGATTGGGACAATGGATCCAAGTGAAGGGGAACTTCGTCCTCAGATTCAAGACCGATTTGGAATCGAGCTTAATTTTCAACCTATAAAAAATTTACGTGATAGAGCGAAGATAACCAAGCGAATCTTTGAATTTCAAACAGATCTTGATAAATTTATCAATAAATTTAAGAAATCTCAAGAATTATTACGTCAAAAAATTATCACAGCAAGAAATTTGCGAGATTCAATTATAATTCCGCCTTCTTTTTATGTAAAAGCTTCTCAATTAGTCAGAACTTTACATATTAACTCTCAACGCGCCGAAATTCGTTTTCTTCTTGTAGCACGAGCAATTGCTGCCTTTCATGGGCATAATTATATTTCAGAAATTGATTTAGAACGTGCCTTACAATTAGTTTTTGCTGGAAAATTGCAACGTATATATGGGAAATCAATGAATCCAAATTTCTTACAAGAAACATTTCTGGAGATCTGGCATAAAATCCGAAGTTTTCCCCAGCCTGAATCATCTGAATCTCCAAACATGGAAAAGTCTTCCTACCCGAAAGTTTTTCGTTCATCCGTTAAAATTGGCACAAAATACTCAGAAAACCCTCCCCCTAAAAATAATTCCGACCTTCCCGAAATAGAAAATCATGGTCTCGAAAAAAAGGCATCTTCCGATCGTTTTACAAATTACCCATTGGATTCTTCAGAAATACCAGGAATCAAAGGTGGGGCTCCTTCAGATGAAGTTTCTTCAAATAAAAATGATTCATTTGCTGCTATCAGAACTCATAATCCCCCGATAAAGATGGATCTTTCCATGATATTCAAGTACTCTCAAAAAAGAAAGAGAATAGTGAATTATACTGGAAGAGGCTCACGTATAAAAGTACTTTCTCGATCAAATGGCCGATATGTATATACTCGCAAGCCCAATCAAAAACGTCCTCATTCCATTGCATTTGATGCAACGATTAAAGCTCACTACTTGCATTATCCTCATTCTTTGGAGAAAATTTCTAACACAATTTTTATGCACTCTTCCCCAATCCAAGGTGAATCTTTAGCAATCCATTTAAATTATTCGGATATACATGAAAAAATCATGGAATTACGTGCTCCTCTTTCATTATACTTCATTGTAGACGCTAGTGCTTCCATGAGGCGAGTATTACCATTAACAATTAAAATAATTGAAAGTGTTCATTCTGAAGGTTATAAAAAGAAGGATAAAATTTCAGTGCTATCATTCCAAGGTCGTGAAGTTGAAATTCTCCAACGACCATCTGTTTCTTTTTCAGTGGCTTTGAAAAAATTACAAAATCTACAAGCATCATCCTATACTCCTTTAGCAGCTGCTTTACAAACAACCCTTCGATTGATTTCACAGGAAACTATAAAGGGGTTTTCAATTCCAATCATCATCATATTAAGTGATTTGGGTGCAAATATATCCCTCTCTTATCCTGAACGCAATATTTCCACTCGAGAAGATTTTGATTTAATTGCAGATGAACTTGAGCAAATTGCCCACAAAATCGGTCGTCTGGGCTATTTCTGTATTATTATGAAACCTTTAAAATCATTTGCAACCAGATATTTAGGTGTAGATTATCGTTCCGTTCAAAAAATCGAAAAAAGCTTTGTTCAATGGGGCAATACTCAGATATTCGAGTATGATACAACCGATTTTGATGGTACTATCATGAATTTTAAAGAAATTGTAAATGAAATGATTTCATAATCAAATTGAAGTTCAACTTAATTGGAATTTTTCAATTTTTTAACCATCTGAATAAATTTCAAGTAAATTGGAGATGGTTTATATGGTCTTGAGCAGTATTCTGGATGGAATTGAGTTCCTACCATAAAAGGATGCACTTTTTCAGAAAGTTCAATTGCATTGACAATTTTTCCTGTTTCATCATATGCTGACACATTTAATCCTTTTTCCCGCACATTATCATCAATAAACTTTTCATTAATATGAAATCGATGGCGGAATCGCTCGCGAATGGTTGTTTCTTGATAAGCTTGGAATAACAAAGTATTTTCCCTAACAATTACTATTTGACCTCCCAATCGCATTGTCCCTCCCATATTTACAATATTTTGCTGCTCATCCATCATACTTACAACAGGATTTTGTGTGTTGGGTTTAATTTCTGTGGAATGTGCGTCTGTAATTCCCATTTGATAGCGGATAAATGCCACAAAAAATAATTGTGCTCCGAAACATATTCCTAAATAGGGTTTTTTCTTTTCAATGGCGTATTTTGCAGTTAAAATCATTCCTTCAACTCCACGGGTTCCAAAACCGGGAGTTAGTAATATCCCATCACAAGTCTCCAATTCTTGAATGAAATCCTCTTTTTCAGTATCCACAAAAACTATTTCTAGATTTACATGTTCATGTGCGCATGAATGTTTTAACGCTTCATTAATTGAAACATAACTGTCTCTATTATCAACATATTTTCCGGGCATGGCAATTCGAAGTGTTTCTGCGTAATTTTGGACAAACAAATCCGCAGTTTTCTTCCATTCTGAATAGTTGTTTACATTACTAAACTCCACAAGTTTTGGCTTAAGATTAAGATGAATTCCAAGTAAATCACCAAGTCTTTGTTCTTCAAATATAAGTGGAACGCTGTAAATTGATTTGATATCTGGATTTGAAATTACATGGTCGGGAGGTACATTTGTAAACAAAGATATTTTCCGTTTTAATTCTTCTGGAATTTCAATTTTTGATCTACAAATGAGAAAATCTGGTTGCAACCCTGCACTCTGTAATTCTTTTACAGAATGTTGAGTGGGTTTACTTTTTAATTCTCCCACTGCTTCTGAATAGGGTACTAAGGTTACATGAATTAATGCCGTATCTTCTTTAGGAAATTCTAATCGTAATTGACGAAATGCTTCTAAAAAGATAATCGATTCGACATCACCCACGGTTCCACCGCATTCGATAATTAGAACATCGATATTTTCTTGAATTGCAATATTTTTTATCCGATCTTTTATCATATCTGTGCAATGTGGAATAATTTGAACTGTTTTACCTAGATAGTTTCCCTTTCGCTCTTTTAGTATGGTTTCAAAATATATTTGGCCTGATGTTATATTATGTGAAGGATGAATAAAATCCCCTAAAAAGCGTTCATAGGTTCCAAAATCTTGGTCTAATTCGCCGATTTTAGTGGTAATATATGGATTACGTCCGTCATCATTGATTGGATTGAAATGCCAGACTTGATCTGTAATAAAACATTCTCCATGTTCCACCGGATTCAAAGTGCCTGGATCAACATTCAGATAAGGGTCTATTTTAAGCGCCGAAACTTTAAAACCTCGAAATTGGCAAAGTTTTCCGATAGAAGCAGTGGTCACACCTTTACCGATGCCGCTCATTACCCCTCCGGTAACAAAAACGAACTTTGGCATGTTACCTAAAAGTCGGGAAAATTTAAAAAATCATTTATTAACAAAATAAATGAGAAAAAAATTCAAAGTTCAATTTTATTGAAACTTCTGTAAAAAAGTCAAATTATATTTAGCTTTGGTGAGAACATCTTCAATTTTTTTTTTAGTGATTGGTTTAATGAGAAATTCATTAAAAGCTATCCTTATTTGAGGTTTTAAAAGCAATTCAGCCATGCCAACTTTGAAACTATCATCATTAGAAACTTCATACATCAATTCATTTCCTTGAAGACCACCCTTTAGATAAACTTCAGAAATGATAAGATCGAATTTTTTCTTTCTTAGGTGCTTCTGAGCATCGACACTTGAGTGACAGGTCGTAATCTCATGAGTAGGGTCAATTTGTAAAATAAATTGCTTGATCTGATCTTGATTTTGTAGATCGTCATCAATCAGTAATATGTCCATTGCTGGAATACAAAATGAATTCTATCCTTAAAACTATATTGAATATTTCAAATTATAATTTTTTCCCTCTTAGCCAAGCTTCCATTACCAATGTGTTGAAAATCTTTATATGGTTGGGATCTGTGGTTTGCACTAATAATATTTGATCTTTCTTGGAACCGCAAGCACCGAAAAGCAATTTTTCGCCATCAATTAATGCACAAAATCTGTCATTTCCATCATATAAACGAAAAGTGATGTTATCAAAGCCTTGCAATTCATCTAAAATTTCTTGATCTGATGAATTTCCTGATTCTATATTGCAAGCCACCTTGATATTTACATTTGCACTAATCTCGAATAGAAAAAGAACACCAATATCTTGTATAGATGGCGCTGTTAGAATAATATTATGCTGAGCGGTCTGGATCGCTTCATATAATTTTTGAATAACTTCTTTGCGAGGGTAATAATGGGCATTTCCTTGTTCTAAAGAGCGAAGTCGTGTTTCTAACTCCTCAACTTCATCATCCGCTGCTTCTAAATCTTCTTTTAAGAAAATCATTTCTTCTTCTAATGAATTGATCTTTTCTTTTAATTTGGTTATTTCATCGTTGGTTGTGGGAATTATTCTCACCATCTCATTATAACGGTTATAAAAAATATTGGTTTCGAAGTAAAAAAGTATTTTCCTTCTATTATTTATTTCTGATGTAAAATCATTAAGGTAGAGGAAACTTTTTTTTATTTGTTGATGATATATTAGTGTTTAATATGAGTAGCGATGATGAAAAGTTAATTACCCAAATTGAAAAGATAATAGATGAAACTATGGAATCTCATGTAGCAATTTTGGGGATCTCCATTGGAACCGAAATTGCCACAAAAATATACAGCAAATTCAAACCCGAAATTAAATCCTTTTCAGATATAGAATTAATAGCAAGTTCAACCAGTTTTCATTACATTTCAAATTCATTGTTCCGCAATATTGCAAAGAATAATCTGAATTCTTCTTATGTTACTGTAGATGATTTTATTCTTTTGATGAACATCACAAAGGAAATCTCTTCTGCTATGATATTAGATCGCAGTTTAGCTGAATTGGAGGGAATTTCTGCCTATGATCAAGTTTTGAATGAAATTACTTTGAAGATAAATGCACTCGTCGAAACAGTGGACTATGTTTCTCAAGATCCATTAGTTAAGATAATTCGTGCAGTCCCGAGTGCATTATTTTTGGCAATTATCGGAAAAGAAGGACTACCTATTAAAATTATTGATGACGGCACAATTCAAGCTCCCATGGTTAGCTCACAAATTGCTGCTTTAAGTAATCTAACTCAAGTTATGCTCAAAAAACAGATGGATTATACCATATTACAAGGTCCTGGAGCTGTAATTTTAGTGATCCAATTTGATGAAGAAAGAATTTTAGCCATTTCTATTCCAGAGCAAGAAAAAGAGAATGTTGGGCAATATTTGGCTAGAATTAAAGAAATTATTCGTAATTCAGATACTTCTTCTTTTAACATAACATAAAGGATTATTTACCTTTTTTTGATTAATTTGGTCATAAAGATGGAAATTCTTTTCTTGGGTACTAGTGGACATGGCATTACTTTAGAGCGTAATCTACCCTCAATTTTGATAGATCGCTGTATATTATTTGATTGCGGGGAAGGAACTTTAAAATCATTGAAACAAAATCATATTTCTGTAACAGAAATAAAATATATTTTTATAAGTCATCTTCATGCTGATCACTGGATGGGATTACTTGCATTATTGTGGGAAAGTGCCCTTTACTCTCGAGAAAATCTCAAAATTCCCCAATGTTCTCCCGAAATATTTGTTCCAGAAGGAATGAAGGATCACGTGCTGACATTAATCCGTTTGACCTATTCTCCATTTGCACGGGTTAAATTTCAAGTAAAAGTCACAGAATTACCTCAAAATGCGAATCATCCACTTATAATCCAAGGTAGGACTTCTCATTTTCAAATTGAGTGGTTAACGACTGAACATTTACCGTTATGCTATGCTTTTCGCATTAATAATGTTTTAGGAATTTCTGGCGATACAAGGCCATCAGAGAATTTGATTCCTTTTTTTTCAAAACTTTTAACTTTGATCCATGAAGCTACTTTTTCAGATGACGATTCTGAATTGGCCCATAAATTGAAACATTCCACACCCTCTGATTGTGCGAGATTGGGGCACAAAGCAGGGGTTTTATGTATTATTCTTACTCATGTTCCACCGTTAACTGGTGAAAAAGAAAAAATATTCTTAAAAGATGCAAAAAAAATTTTTTCAAATATTATTGTGGCGCGTGATTCAGAAAAATTTAAAATTTCTTCTGATTTCGTCGAAAGAACCCCCAATTGATCAGTAAGCTCATACAACCTAAAGAAATAAATAATATTGGAATTGAGAAATCAGCAATCCATCCGAATAATGGAGCAAAAACTGCCGTTAAAATGGATTTAGTTTGAGATTCCACACTTAACACCGTTGCCCGCTCTTCCTTTCTTGCAATATTTCCGATATACCCTATAAGGATCGGTCGTCGTAGATTGTATATCATATATATTATTAAATACACAATCATAACTCCCAAAGCAATTTTAAATTGAATGAAAAGACTTAAAATTAATAAAAGGGCACCAAAAATATCGAACAATAAGTTATATGCTGCTGGATCGCTTTTGAAATATTTCCTGAATAAATATGCGTTTTTTGATGAAAATGAGGAAACTATATAGAATAAGGCATATAAAATACTCAGTAATATCTTGATGTAAATATCCTTGTTCGAATTATCTAACTGAAAATCTTGAATTATCTCAATTATTAATAAAGTCATAATTGGTTGGATATAATCTTTAATGCTTTTGAAAATTGCATCGTAAGTGGCGGAGCTGAAAATGGAAATTCGAAGTTTTTTGAGCTTGAATATTTCTTTAATATTTAATGCACTTTTTTTGAGCAAAAATCCCCATTTTAAGGAGGAATCGCTTGTCTTTGTATTCATATATGCTGGATAGGTGGAAATAAGGATAAAATCTGCTGTAAACGGAACAATGGCTAATAAAAAGATCCATTTATCTGCAGGGACTGTAAAGACCAGAATAGCGGCTAAAACTGAATTTAGCGCAGATCCATACAATGACCAAGAACGAGATCGACCGTAGACAAATGATTTATATTCCAATAGTTGGTTTTTTTCCATCCAATCCATTTCCATAGCCTTGTGTGTTCCCGATCGAAAAGATTCACCCAATCCATAAAAAATCGAACCGAGTATGAGAAAAAAATAACTTGGACCCAAAAAATAAAAGATAAATGCTACAATGTAGAATGAAAAGCAGAGAAGGAGTTCGTTTTTCCTACCAAAATTATCTGCAAGAATTCCAGAGGGTATTTCAAACAAATAGGTGATAATTTCACGCACTAACATTAAGATTCCAATTTGAAAAAGTGAATTGCCCCAACTAATAAATATAAGATAAATAAACGGTTCAAAAAATTGTAAATTTTTAAAAAAGCCGTAGAATTGGAATTTCCACATCATAGGTGTTTTGCTTATTTTTTTTAAAATTAGTTGCTCTTCTTCATTCTTAATAATGCCAATCTTCCTCATCTTTTTCACTCGTCCCTCAATCCTAAGAATTTGATAATCTCTTCATAGATTTCTGAAGTATATTTATCCATTAAAAGATTATGTCCTCCTTTCTGATATAATCGGATTTTTTTCTGAGGATGCGGCCATTTATGGAAATATTTTTCAATCGCAATATGATCAACGATATTATCTGCAGTCCCTTGAAAAATGAAGCAAGGATAGGAAAGTTTCGAAATTATTCTGGTACTCGAGTAAATTAAATCAAGAATTTTTTGGAACATCCGTAAAGACATTTTTTTTAATCGAAAAGGATCATCGGTCGCAAATTGTCGATATTCCTCATAATAGGTAGGATAAAGTTCTTCTTTAAGCACCCGTTGAACTGGATCGTGCTTTACCACCATTCGACCCATTGAAATAAATGGATACAATAATAAGTGCTTAAATTGTTTCTTTAACTTCAACAATGGAGATATCAACACCAAACCTTCAATATTGCTTTTAGGATTTCGCTCTGCAATATTCATAGCAATTAATCCACCTAGATCATAACCTAAGAGAAAAATGGGTATATCGTACAATTTTTTGTAATGATAGAGTAGATGTTCAATATCTTCAAATATCTGGGAAAATCTTTCAATATCTCCCAGTTGCCCTCCCGCATATCCTGCCGTCCTACCATGCCCTCTATAATCTATCCCCACAACTAATGCACCTTGATTTGTCAAAACATCCGCTAAAGGATAGAAGAGATCAGAACAACCATAAGCTCCATGAAAAACAAGAACAATTTTTTTTGGGGGTAAAGATAAGGCAATTTGTTCATGGAGCCATTCTTGATAAAAAAAACGAAATCCGCCTTCTAGTTCAAAGAATCGTTCAACAATATTTCCGCATAATTTTCCTTTTGCAATAGCTTGACGTAAATTCTTCAAACGCTTGTAGTAGTTTTTAATTTCCTTTTCATTAAGCCCCTTGCTGCCTAAAATACGGGATGAAATTTCACGGTTCATGAATGATTCGAGTTAATTTAACCATCGTTCATGTTAAATCTTTCGAAATTTTCAAAATTTATAGACTGAATTCTATATGAACTACTTCTTTTTCTGGTGTTAAAAAACCAATATGAAGAAGATGGCTGTTTTCATGAATAAAATTAAGAAATTTAAGTGGGTGTGAGAATTTTTCCGGAGAATTCCAAATTAGTGAGAACCCTTGATCATTGTTATTCATCTGCCAAAGTCTCAATTGATATTCCGAACCAATCCGTACATTTCCTACTATAAGAATGCGATCTTTTTGTGAATCTTTAATGGGAATGTTTAAAATATCATAATCTGATTGAAAATCTGCGGGAAAATCCTTAATTGTACTCGCTTCACTCCAAGTATGTCCTACATCTGTGGATTTACTTATTAAAATTTCTGAATCTTGATTATTTTGACAAATACACCAGATTTCCCCAGATTGTAATTCAATGATCTTTCCATTTTTTGTCCCAGGGAGTTGATAGTGTAAAGATTGATCTGAATATTCTTCTTCTTCATTAGGTTCTACGAATAAAGAGAAATTCCAATGTTTTCCATTATCGTCTGAAGATAAAGCTAACACACGTTTCATATCTGGATGAAAAATTGGAATGACAAGTTTACCTGCATGAAAACCCTTTTCAAGAATCGATATTCTTCCCGTAGGTATCCATGATTCATTTTCAGGAGAAATAAGTCGTATTTGCTCCCATGTTTTTCCATAATTGTGTGATATGGAAGAAAAAAGTGCATTCTTATCAGTTTTGATTTTTCCAGCAAATATTAACAATAAATCGCCGCGATTATCTATGATGTGATAGTAATTTGTGATAGAAAATGACTTAATTCCTTCTTTTTTCTCTATTGCTTCAAAATAATAATTTTGTTTTTTCCAATCTTGTTCAGCGGTATTTTTGATGATAAATTCAATTTTAGAGGCGGTTTTGGGCAGAAAACTTAATAATAATTGGCCGTGAGGAAGAATTTGAAATGATATTTGGGAAAAATCTTCTACCGAAGAAAATTTTTTTAGAGAAAGTGATTCTCTTGCTAAAATTTCTATCATTATTTTATCTGCCTGTATTTACAAATTGTAAAATTGAAAAGGGAAGAATAATTTCACTTTTTTTTATTATCGGAGAGATCATAACCCAATAATTGGCAGTTGTGGACTTCTTTTTTCAAAAATTCTCTGATTGCCAAGCGAATAGCCTCAGAACGAGAGGGGACTAATCCAATTTTTTGAATTTTTTCAATATTTTCCACAAAAATTTCTGGTAAAGCAATGGTGATATTCTTCATTTTTTGATGTTCTGACCCCATACATAAATCACTACATTAGATTTGGATGAAAATTAAAATCTCTGCGACTTCTTTAAAGAATGTTTGCATATCTCTTTATTTAACAGTAATAATATTA
>CAYRPF010000003.1:83012-86709 GCA_964426185.1 uncultured archaeon
CTCCCAATTAAGAAGTGGATGAACTAAATATCTGCTTATATATGAAATTTGAACTAAAACAAAAAAGTTATTAATTCAATGAAATCTAAATTAAAAACAAAAGAGTTATTAACTCAAAAATCATTAAAAAAGAAATATATTCCAGAAATTGATATTAATAATGAGCAAAGGAATAAATTAAAAAACCTCTTAAATTAACTATTATACATATAAAAATAAAGAAGAGTGAATCGGTCACCATCGAATAGAAGTTTAATCTCTCTCTCTATCTTAGTCTAAAAATAATGGCGGGTAAATTATGAGTAATGAAGAAACACTTGATGACATTTTACATGATTTATTATATTCCATTCCAGAAGTTCAAGCAGCTGCTATAGTTTCTGTGGAAGGTCTTCCAATAGCTTCAGCTTTACCTCCTGATGCCGATGAAACGCGCATCGCAGCTATGACAGCAGCTATTCTTTCACTGGGAGAACGTGCCGCTCAAGAATTTGGTAAGGGGATCCTAGAACAAGTTTTTGTACGAGGTGAAAATGGTTACATCCTAGCCATGAGTGCGGGTCCGAATGCTGTTCTTACCATAAGCACAACAAAAGATATTAAATTGGGGCTTATGTTCTTAGATACGAAGCGTACTTGTGATAAAATTGCTAAATTAGTATAATTTTTTCAAAAATTATGCTTTTTTATCTTTTTCTTGATTTAATTACAATTTTCAATATCATGCTAACTTCAGAGGTTTAATGTTATAAAAATAACTTTTTTTTATTATGGAGCAGATCTATTCAAATTATTCGACCGAAATTTCTTCACACAAATTATCAAATTCCTCTCAAATTCATATCCACAAATTTCATGACGATTACAATTCAGGATATCGTGTTTGTACTGAATGTGGTTTTGTGGCTCAAGATCTCCTGTTTTCTCAATATACCCCTTATAATGAACAAAATAAAGATCAATTTCTGCAAAAAATTCCTTCTTCGAGTAAAAATTCGATTTCCTCCAATTTAAACCGTGCTTTTAAATTAGAAAAAAAAGTACCATGGAGTCAGAAAAAAATTTCCTTGGGAAAAAATGAATTAAAAAGACTAATTTCTCAATTTTCACTACCAAAATTGATACTTGATCGAAGTTTTTATCTTTTTCAAAAAATTTGTCGTGAATCTTGCTTTAAAACACACTATATTCGATTAATGAGTCAAGTTTGCTTGTATTATGCTGTAAAAGAGCGAGGTTTTCCCATAATTATGGAAGATGTTGTAGATCGAACGAAATATCGCTTGTCCTTAGCTCAACAATACTACTACTTGCTCATTCGCACCTTAAATCTGCCAAATACTTCTGGAAATGCTCTCGGATTCATTTCTCGCTATGGAACCCATTTACATCTTGATGAATCGCTCATTCAAAAAACAATTCAATTGGTTCATAAATTGCAATCTAAAAAAAACCTCAGTGGATATGATAATCGCGGAATCGCTGCAGGTGCGTTATATTTTGTTTGCAACATGCACCGAATTCGTTTAAGCCAAAAACTTCTGGCAAAAATTACTGGTATTTCAGAAATTACCATTCGCAGTCGATATAAAGAAATTTGTGTATTTTATAAGAAATATATGAATCGCATTTAACAGAATAATCATAAGAATTACAATAACAGAAATAAAGATCATTTTTTTGAATATTGCTTTTTAAGAATATAAACGCAAAAAAGTTAAAAAATCACGCAAATGGAGCGGGTTTCGCAAGTTGACGAAATTTTTCAAGAAAATTTTCAGTTTTCTCATCCCATTTTGCCAAAACTGCTTCAATCTTAGGAATCATGATTGTCCGTTCTTTGTATTCCAAATATTCCTTCATTAAACGGAAAACATTGATCATACCATTACCTTGATTTAATATCTTTTCTACTTCTTTTGCTTGACGTTCTACTAAAGGTTCAATTCGGTTCGATTCACCCTTACGGATTAGTGTTTGGATGTAACTGTGGGTTCCATCATATAACTCTTGTAATTTTCCTAACGTTTTTTCAATATAATTGTCATACTCAGTAACCACAGCGTCACCCCTAGGAAAGGCTTTAGTAACCCATTGTACGAATTCTTGAGCATTTTTTATGAATGCTTCATCAATTTCAAAATCAGTAAATTCAAAAGGAATTTCGTGGAATGACGCTTCGATACCACTATTGGGATCATCCAATCGAAATACCAAAAACCCTGTATCTAAGTGTAACTGGGTCATAGGATCTCCTCTTCTAGCAGGAACTTCCACTTGTTTTAATAACCTTTGTGGATTGAAAACCAGTGCAATTGCGAGGGGATTATTAGTTTGCCATGCCAGCTGATTTTTTACGTCATCTTGAGAAAGCATTAATTTAATGCCTGGGTGTGAATGATACCATCCGACAATATATTGAGGTGGATCCCTCAAGTAAAATTCACTTTCGATAGAAGCCGCCAAAGCATAATCCTCTTCGTCAAACTCAACTTTTAAGATATGACGTTTTTTTTTCGTATGAGTAAAAGGAATAGCTTCAGTAATTATTACATCATCACCTTCATTATAACCATACAATAATCCGTAAACTTCAGCCCACTCCTCTTCTGGGATTCTTAAATTGGCATATCTAGTCGTAGTCGCAATTATTGTTTTATATATCTCCAAATTAAGTTTAACCACGCCACGTGATTGGACCTTTTGAACCATAATAAATTATTAAGTTTTTCTTCGTTAAAGCTTTTTTACTAATTCTTTTTTATTCTAATTGTTAAATAGAAATTAGAGATTTTGGAAATTAATAGACTTTATAAAGGTATTTAAACTCTTTAAATATGAAACCTATTTATAAATGTTTTATTCAAGGTGCACCTTATGGTTAAAGAAGAACCTACTCCTAAATTCTCTTATAAGATAGAAAATGTTGTTGCTACGGTAACTGTGAAAATCTCTGAAAAAATGGATTTAAACGTTATCGCCCGCAAATATGCAGACGTTGAATATAATCCAGAACGTTTTCCAGGGCTAGTTATGCGAATTGTCGAACCAAAGGCCACGATTTTGGTTTTCTCTACTGGAAAAATGGTCGTTACTGGTATGAGGAAAGCAGAAGAAGCCGAAGCAGTGGTTGCCGACGTCATTAAACGAATTCAAAAATGTAAGATTGATATCTCTGATCCACAAATTACCATACAAAATATTGTGGCGAGCGGAGATCTCAATTGCATGATTGATCTTAATATGGCAGCTGTTGTAATGGAGTGGAGCATGTATGAGCCTGAAGTCTTCCCGGGGTTAATTTACCGAATGCAAGATCCGAAGTCGGTGTTTTTGATCTTTTCAACGGGGCGTATTGTTTGCACAGGGGCGAAGACGAAAGAGTTGGTGGCCGAGGCAGTCGAGAAGTTGTATCATACAGTGCGTGAATACGATGTAGCTCGAGAACCCGGCGATTCATTTGATTTTGAAGACGAAGAGGAAATGACCTTTTTGTAATTGAGAAAAAACAATCGTTTTGAGAATCTCTTTTTTATATTATATTTTTTATCGTAGGTTTAATTGCGGTCCAAATGATTGGCTCCATAATAAGAAAGATAATAGATGTAATTGTTAACATAAGTAGAAAAGTCCATGCCCATCGGCGAAAATCATAATATTTTTTACCAAAATCTTGCTTTTGGAACACTACAGTATA